>JACQNW010000053.1 GCA_016202845.1 Candidatus Aenigmatarchaeota archaeon | reverse complement strand
CAGTACTCCCGCATGTGTGTTCCGCCTTCTTAAGCCTATCAGACAGAACGTCAGAACTGCTCTTTAACACTCAATCACATGCGGGAGTACTGGCTATACAGATCAGAAACATTATCAAATTGGCGGGACACGCTGTTGCTTGAAAGCCTGAAGGCGCACACTTTTTATGATTTTGCTGTTATATTTGCATATGATTGAGTCCATTAAAAGAGTAAACAACATTATCACGGCGTTATCCAGTCAACAAATCGGCAAGCCATTTTTTTCCGACAAGAGGTATGAACCATTTGACATAAGAAAGGAAAACTTTCATCCTATTTCAAAAGGCCAAAAGAAAATCTGCTTCATTGACGGTGGAAATGCTTCTATAATAGAAGCGCAAAATTTTGAGCTGAGCATTATACGCACATACTTTTGCATTTACGAAGAAACAAACAAAACAAAGTTTGGAAAAGAGGATTTTTATCTGGCAGTTTCTCCATTCATTGAAAATGATAAATTAATTTACAATGCAGAATTAATACCAACAACTGGCAGCAATAATTCCGAATCATTGCATCTCGTGTTTACAGCAAGCGACGAAACGCTTAAAATGGGAAAGTTTGACGCGGAGATAGGAACTATTGCGGGAATTGTAAGGAGATTTGCTGAGTGGAGCGCAGCAAGCAAGCTTGCAAATCTTCTGAACGAAGGAATAATAGTGATGGACGGATCGCTGCAGACGGGTTACATTGGGGAGAATGTTTATGCAGAAGCTGCGCATAATTCTGCCATTAAGAATGATGCGATACTTTCAGGGCTCTCAAAGACTTCATCTCTTCTTACAACAACAGGCATGAATTTGATGGCGGCATTAAATAAAATAGGCCCCAAAGCCCCTTGGTACTATAATCCAATAGCAAACATATCACATCCTGACCATGCAGCAGAGATGTTTGCTGTAAAGCTCCATGAGAAAGCGAGCACATGCTACAGATACGAGATATTGAAACACCAAAAAGACAAATTCAAAGAGGCAATAGCTGCCCTGATTTTCAACTCTAGGGATCCGAGATACCTCGGGTATCCTTACGGACTGATAGACGCAGACAACTTTGCACGCGTAACAGAAAGAGAAAGGCTCATGCTCAAAAATCTTTTTTCCAGCCATTCAAAAAAACTCGAAGAAAGCGCAGGAGATGCGCATGAAGTAATCAACAGGATCATTATGTAAGTGTGCGTAAAGCAATCAGACAAGCATCCTAATGCCGATAATTTTGACGAGAAAGGCGAAAATCAGGAAAAGTCAGTAAGCTGCCGCCAGCCGCTTCTCTCTTGATGGCAGGCTTGCAAGCTCTTCCGGGGTTGTCCTGAAGTCGTATTCTCCGCATGCTTTCGTCAGATTTTCAAGATATCCCTTTTTTACAGGGTCTGTCAGAGAAGCAGGATTGCAGAGCCAAGCTATGCCTGAAAGAATTTTTCTGAAGTAAAAGTCCTCATACTCATGCGGGCAGCCTACTCTCTGTGCAAGATATGTCAAATCATCGCCTTCTTTTAATGCACGTATGAGCTCTACAACATATTTCTCAGCTCTTGGCGCATGTCGCCTAATGTTATCAGCTTTATAACGCATCACTGCTGTGTCATAGTCCATTTCTTCTGACATCTTTCGAAGCGCATGCACACCAAACTGACTCCATGATGTCCAGAATATAGGCGCCTGGAACATCCTATAAGCGCCAAGACTAAGCTCATGACGCTGCTTTCCTGAAACAGTATAGTCATAACGAATAGTTCCATTTGGCTTGACGTATTGTGATATTGGATCCATATCTTGAAAAACTGTATTAAACGGTTTCTCTGAAACGCTCTGAAAAAACCCAAAAAGTGTTATGCGCCTTTTTTCATACGGCAGCATTATGCCGTTTTTTCTTAATAATCCAACAAGACGATTTGCCCGCACCTGTTTGTAAGGTTCCGGAGTTTCACGAGCAGTAAAATTGACTTTTGACTTGAAATCGCCCGGCTTGTCACACTCCGCTATATCTACGGTAGTTGATGCAAAACCTGTGTCAAGATCTTCACTAAACTCATCGTCGCATATTACAAGGGCGGCCTTCACACGCTTGGCTTTGCTGTCCGATTTGCCGTCCAGAAACAATGTCTGAGATTTTTTAGCAAAATGCAGCGTCCAGTCTATAAATGGGTAGATGTCATGAGTAAATGTTTCAACGTCGGCGGCCATCCCGACGGCTTTTGGATGGTCGGGGACTCTCAACTCTGCCGAGCCTGTGTTCGCAAGCTCTTCAACAAGCTCTATAGTCGGGTCAAGAACTGGACCATATTTTTCAAGCCTGATCATGAAACTAAAATGAAAGAAAAAGTTAAAAAGGCATTAATAATTTTCTAGCATAAAATATAGATGCAGCCTTCGGCCATAGTTGGAAAACTAATTTCTGGCAATTTCTCCGAAATCACTGTCAGGCAGAAGCAGGGGGAAAGCATAGAAATTGGCGGACTTTTTGTTGCTGACAATGAAGGCGACGAGCACTACATCATGGAATGCTTTAACCTGGTTTATGGAAGCCAGATGGGAGATATGACAAAGGAATCAATGGCAGGCATGAGCCTTGCAGGATTCAATGATATGGTGATATTTGACAAGGCTCTTTCAAACTACACCCTTGCGCGACTCAGGCCAATCCTGCATGTCAAGGACGGCAAGGCTTCTGCTCCAAAATCCCTTCCAGAATTTTTCTCAGACATACGGCCAATAAGGGAATCTGATTTTACATTTGTAATGAATAGCATGGGCATAAACCTTGGAAAAATCAGATCCGGTACTCATGTGTTAGAAATATCCTCTATTATTCCAACAAAGGCCTTAACACATCACATACTTGTTGCAGCGACAACAGGCAGGGGGAAAAGCAACCTGGTAAAGGTCATTTCTGCCTCTGTAGTGGACGATGACAGCATTGGAATGCTCGTGCTTGATCCTCATGACGAATATTACGGCAGGAATGGCGTTGGAATAGGAAGCAGCGAAAACTGCATATACTATTCAATAAACCCGCCAAGAAATGCAAGATCGCTTGTCATAAACACAAAGACACTTCACCCTTCCCACATTGAAATGACGATGACAGACGCGCAGTCACAAGCTCTTGGGTTTTACTACAGCAAATATGATGAGAACTGGGTTGAGCAGCTCATGTGCGGCCCTGCAGACATGCATGACGAGATAAAGGAAGCCACTGTCTATGCTCTAAGGAGAAAATTTGAGGTGATGCTTGGCCTGAGGAATTCCAACGGAGAGTTAAAGGCAGATGGCTTATTTTCAACATCTTCTGGACTGACAACAATACAAGACATCTGCACAGAGCTTGAAAAAGGAAAAACTGTTGTCATTGACACGTCGCTCATATCGGGGGAGATTGAGATACTGATCGGCAGCATGATAGCAAAAGAAATGCTCTACAAGTACAAGAAATACAAGATGGAAGGAAAGCTTTCCGGCAAGCCTATGATAAGCATAGTCATAGAAGAAGCGCCAAGAGTGCTGAATGCAGAAGCCATGCAGCGCAACAATATTTTTTCAACTATTGCAAGGGAGGGAAGAAAGTTCCAGATAGGGCTTATTGCAATAACACAACTTCCAAGCCTCATACCAAAAGAGATACTGGCAAACATAAACACAAAAATTATTCTTGGCACAGAGCTTGCCGCGGAAAGGAATGCACTTATTGAATCTGCATCGCAGGACCTTTCACAAAGCAGCAGGGCGATAGCATCTCTTGATGTTGGAGAAGCAATCGTGAGCAGCAACTTTACAAAATTTGCAATGCCCATCAAGATACCAGAATTCACGGGCATGGCAAATACTTCTGGCAAAAAAGGGTTTAGTGGATTATGAACGTGCTTTTGTTTTTGCTGACGGAATAAGCACAGCTGATGAACTTTGAATTTGAAAAATATACTTATAACCTTTTTGATCATAGGAAACTCATGCCCACTCCAAAACGCCTTTCAGAGCAACAGCAAAGAGAAGTAAGATTAAGCTATTTGTGCGGCGTGAACGGGGAATACCTTGAAGCAAAATATGGCGTTGGACATGAAACCCAGAGCAACATCACATTCGGCTGGAATACATACCGTGAAACAGGCCGGGCAGCAGATGAATTGGCTAATTTCTACAAGGAAAGAGTAAAACCAGGCGGTCGAGGTCATTTCAGCAATGCAGCGCACATGCTGCTTGGAGTCAATGGAGTTCCAGTAGATAGCGTTCATCTTTTAGGCGAAGCCGAGCATGGCGCTTATGAAAATGTTGAAGCAGACATTTTCGACCCCCTGCTGAGGAGACTGAAAACAGAGACAGGGCTTGATGTTCTTTTGGAGCCTGCTTCCGGCTTTGAAAAGCTGGCGCTTGAAATTTTTGGCAGGCATGAGGGCGAAGGGCTTGCTGCAGAAATATTTATGCTAGAATTGCAGTTGCAATATTCATCAGGCAGCCAAGTGAAGAAAAAACAAGTTTACGAGAGCGCGCGCAGCCAGATACTTCAAAAAATCAAGTCAGGCGCGCTTTGCGACACAAGCCTCAAACAATGGATGGCTTGCAAGGCACTGCAAAGCCTAAAAGAAAGGGAACGAGAAGTAATAGAACTTAATTACGGATTGTTCGACCCGCGGTTGACACTGGAAGATATTGGCAAACAGCAAAATGTTACAAGGGAGCGAATAAGACAGTTAAAAACAAAGGCGTTTGGCAAGCTAGGACATGGCTCAAGGATGCGGCTGCTGAAACCTCTGGTTAGCGTCATGACTGATGAAGAAGCTGAAGAATACTATGCGGATTTGATGTCTGACAAAGGCAATTATCAATCAAGCCCTCCAGAAGATGGGGAGCCGGATAGGCTGCACATGCCTATTGAAGAGCTTGAACTAAGCGTGAGAACGTACAATGCTTTGAAAGATGCCGGCATCCGCAACGTGGGCGAGATTCTGCAGTATTCAGAAAATCAGCTGTTGGGTTGTGCTGAAAATGCCACAACACCAATCAGGGAGCTGCAATTTTCTCCTAATAGCGTGCATGAATTTGTTTTTGCAAAGCCGCATGGCTTCAGCCCCATGTGCGTGGGCGAAATCAAAGAAGCGGTTGGTTCAATGGGACTCAAGCTGAAAAATGAAGGAGATCATTCTGGGGAAGAAGAATAAGCATAAAAAGTCTTTTGTCACCTTGTTTCTATGGCAGAAAATTATGAGCTGACATCATGGGACCTTTTCCCTGTCAAAGGATATGAATGGTACGAGAAAAGAATGTACAGGGACATGAAGAGCATGGCAGGCGATCCGCGAAGAACTATAGCGGACTGCCACAGTGTCAGACGAGAATATGAAAAGCGAGCAGAGAGGCTGGCAGCATATAATCTTGCGCTATTGAGCATAGGCGCGGTTGTTTTATTTTCAGGCGCTGTTTACCTGGCCGATAAAATTATAAAGTGAGTTGCGATGAATGATGAAAAGCCTTCATATAAATTCCGACATAGTGATTTCATTCCCGCTATAACCTTACAAAAATAATTTTTCTAAAGTAGTGAATTTTAAATTATTTTCTGAATTTAAAATTTCAAAGCTATGAAATGCAATGCGCTTTGCACACATGTCTGACGTACATCTTGGCTCGTGGTCTGCACATCCTGAGCTAAAGGATAAAGCCTGTGAAGCATTTTCAAAGGCTGCAGACATTTGCATTTCTCAGAAGACGGATTTTATAATAATTGCCGGTGATTTTTTTGACACATCTATGCCTTCTATTGATGTTTTGAAAAGCGCGCTTGAAACCACAAAAAAGCTTCATGACGGCGGAATTTCCATATATGTTGTGCCAGGGTCGCATGATTTTTCTCCAACGGGCAAAACAGCACTGAGCTTGCTTGAAGCTGCGGGATTTGTAAAAAATGTAGCGAATGTTGATTCTGATGGAAACCTGGTTTTTACAAAAATAAATGATGTTGCTATATCAGGAATGATTGGCAGAAAAGGCTCGCTGGAGCATGATTATTTTTCGCGGATAAGCTGTTCAATACCTGAGTGCAGATACAGCATTTTTGTCATGCATTCTGCAATAAACGAGTACAAGCCTGAGCATCTGAAGGACATGGCTGCACTGCCTCTGTCTGCACTTCCGAAAGGCTTTGATTATTATGCAAACGGACACGTTCACAAGAAATTTGAAGGAAATATTGACGGAAAGCCCCTGATTTTTCCAGGCCCGTTGTTTCCCACAGAATTCACTGAAATGGCAGAATATGACAGCGGCTTCTGGATAATAGACACAGAAGCAAAAGAAAGCAAATGGAACAGCGTAAAGCTTTTTGATTTTGAACTAATAACCATAGACGGAGACAACAAAGAGCCGCATGAAATTTACGAGGAAATGCTGAAAAAAATCAAGTCTTTGAGCATTTCAGGCAAGCTACTTCTGATAAAAGCAAGAGGCGTGCTAAAAAATGGCAGGCTGCCTGACATAGACTTCAACAGCATAGCTGCAATAGCCCTTGAAAAAGGGGCATTTTCTGTAAAGAAAAACTTCAACAAGCTCACTACAAAGGAATATGAAGAAATTAAAATTGACGCTTCTACGAATGTTCAGTCCATAGAGGAAAAACTGATAGAAGAGCACTGCAGCCAGTCAAAACTCGATGGATTTGACACAAAAGAAATTTCAATCCGACTCATAGAATCGCTGTCAGCTGAGAAACAGGAAGACGAAGCCAATGCAGTTTTTGAAAACAGGCTCAAGGAAAGCTTTTCTGAAATTTTAAGGCTTGACAAGGCGGATAAAGTTCCACTGAAAGCTTCCTTTAATGATTGAGGAATTTTCATGAAAATCAATTATGTGAAACTGAAAAACATACGGAGCTATGTAGATGAAAAAATAGAGCTGTCAGAAGGCAATACCTTGCTATCGGGAAGCATAGGAAGCGGCAAGTCCACCATACTTTTGGCGATTGATTTTGCATTTTTTGGAATACAAAAGAGCCTGAACGGAGCAGATTTGTTGAGACATGGCAGCAATTCAGGCTCTGTTGAACTTGGCTTTGAAAAAGGCGGCAAGAATTTTATAATAAAACGAAAGCTAAGGCGACAGAATGACAAGATTATCCAGACAAGCGGGTCGCTGGTTGTGGATGGCATTGAAAATGAACATACGCCAACAGAGCTTAGGGCGAGGATAATAGAGATGTTTGGCTATCCAATTGATGCAACAAAAAAAGACAGGCATATTTTCAAATACACAGTCTATACGCCTCAGGAGCAGGTGAAGCATGTCCTGCTAAGCGAAGACAGGCTGCAGATATTGAGAAAAATATTCGGAATAGACAAGTATGAGACTATAAGGAATAACGCAAAATTCCTTCTAGCAGAACTTCGTTCTTCTATTCGTGAGCTGAATGCCATAAGCTCAGGGCTTGAAACATCAAAAAAAGACCTTGAATCTATTGATAAAAAGACAAGCGAACTGCACCTGATGCTTGATTTGGAAAAAAAAGAGCTTGAAAGCCTTTCAAAAGAGATACAAGACCAGACATTATTCCTGAAAAAAATTCTAGAAGAGGAGAACAAATCCAAAGACCTTAAAAGAGAATATTCGCTGATTTCAGCAATGCTGGAATCAAAGCAAAAACGTATTTTGCAAATTAATTCAGAATTGTCCTACACAAATCAAAAGCTTCAGCCGGTTCCTATTTCCAGAGACTCGGTTGAATTGCGGAAGCATATTCAGGAAAAGGAATCTGAGAGAAACTTGAGCATTTCAGAGCTTGCTGTTGCAAAAAAAGATACAGCACGCATAGAATCAATGTCAAAAGGCGGCAAATGCGTGACATGCGGCCAGAATATTGACATGTTTAAGTTTTCACAAACCCTTCAAGAGCTCAAAAGCATAATTTCAGTGCATGAACAAAAGATGCAAACATGCAGCGATGACATAAGGTTTCTCCAGCAAGAACTTGCCAAAGCAGAACAGTCGCAGCTGATAAGAAGCCAGCAAGAAGAATTTCATAGAAGAATAAAACTTTGCAATGATGAAAAGCAATTGCTGGAAACAGAGAAGAATGACCTTTCTTTGAAGGTTTCAGAGTTGTCGTCTGCTATTTCCAGTCAAAAAGACTTCGCAAAGAAAATTCAGGAGCTTGAAAATATAATATTCAACCTTAATGAGATGAATCTTTCCAAGGAGAAAAGCAAGTCGCGGATTGAGCAGCAAATAAAGAGCAACCAATTATTTGCAGAAGAAATGTCCAAGAAAATTTTGTCAATGGAAAAAGCAAGGGTAAAAGCCCAAGAGATGTCAGCCTTGCACGACTGGATCGACAGCATTTTTGTCCCAATGATGTTTACAATAGAAAAACACGTAATGGCAGCCCTACAGAAGGAATTTGACTCATATTTCCAGAAATGGTTTTCCCTGCTCATGGACGACGCCATGAATGTCAGGATAGACGACAATTTTGCTCCTGTCATACAGCAGAATGGCTATGAGACTGATTTCTTGAACCTGTCAGGCGGGGAAAAGACTTCTGTCGCATTGTCCTACAGGCTTGCACTCAACATGGTGATAAATGACATGATAAACACCATCCAGACAAAGGATATACTCATCCTGGACGAGCCAACTGATGGATTTTCTTCAGACCAGCTTGACAGGCTCAGGGATGTAATAAGCAACCTAAAGCTGAAGCAGATAGTAATAGTTTCTCATGAGCCAAAAATTGATGCATATGTAGACAAGATAATCAGAATACACAAGGAAGGGCATGTGTCGAGAATAATTAATCACAGCTGAAACCGTTTCTAACAGCTTTGTCTGGCAATGCATCCAACAACTGTCTGCAAAATTCTTTTGCATCGAATTCTGAAACTAAAGTTATTCTGTCACTGCAGTCTTCGCCGCCAGGAGGCTCTTCTTTGTACATGCCATCACGGAACCTGAATGCCTGGATTGGTATTCCTTCCGGGTTTGTTACAACTAAATCTTCTCTGCTGCTGCAAAAAACTGCTCCCCTGTTTGTCCTGTAGCCTTCAGGCAATGCTTGCTCTAAAATCTTGGCGGCTTCGACAACAAATTGCGGGGGCCCCAGTATCCTGCCCCCCGGATATCCTCCTGTCCTGACTCTTGGCGGTTCTGCCGGGCTTGAATATGGTGGAACTAGATCAGGCCTCTCATCGCCTTCAGGATTGCATGAATATCCTGGTATTAATTTCTCGAGATCCCTCTGGCTTTTGTCATAAACATGAATAGTTACAACTTTTTTCCTTCCACCCCTGTCCTGAAGCACTTCTGTTTCTCCTTCATCAGCTTTGAAATCAAACAAAGTCCAGCTTCCATCCTGACAATCCAAGCCACAATCTGCATCTTTGGCTTTGCCATCAATAATCACAGTCGTTTTGTCAACGAACTTTACACCGTTTTTTGCTTCTTTTTGCACAATTTCACATGGTCCGCTGACTAAGGGAGATGGCTCACTATATGGCGTTGGAGCTGGAACAAAGCCTACAAATGTCGGGCCTGATGGAGTTTCTGGAATTAGGGAAACATGATGCTCATATGAAGGAATAAATACAGGAATATTGCATCCTGGATGATAAGGAAATCCGGCTGCAAAGTATCTTGGCACTGCAAACCAAGGACCGCAGTAGCCAGGGGCACAGCCCACATTTATGCCGCCGCTTACAAAAGTTCTTCCATGACTTTTGCTGAATGAAAAGTAGCCCGATGTCTGGGCCTCTGCTGCAGCAGCTGATCCTGCAAGAGCTGTGGCCACCCAAAGTTGTTTTAGCATTATAGAATGAAACCATCAAGGCTTTTAAAGCTTTTTTTACTACTTCACAGAACTAAGATGCAATCACTGTCTTGACTTTTTGCTTGCATGCAAAACAAACCCATTGTTCCTTTACCTTATCAACAAGCCTTACCCGACTGCAAGAAGAACAACGCGAAATAGACAGTTTCATAATAGTAATAGGGTTTCTAATGATATAAAGATTTTACTTTGCCAATTTTACTGCATATCTTTCATTTTGACCAATTCATTAGCATTTTCAACTGTTGCCTTTATTTGTGCGACCAATCTTCTTTTTTCAAACCTTGATTGTATGCGATTTTCTTCCAAAAGAATCAAATTAGGCTCAATCACGTCAAGCATCCGCAAAATATGCATTTTTCTGTTATAATCTTTTAACTTGTCAGCATGCTCTCTCACACGATCATAGCGCTTTCTAAGAGAGTACACGCTGTTTCTTCGCAGAAGACTAATTGGAAACATGATATTATTTTGCATCGGTTAAATAAAAGCGACTATATAGTAACTCTAATGAAGAAAATTGGCATTGATGAGGCTGGGAAAGGAGATTATTTTGGATATCTGGTTATTGCAGCCGTCCTTGTAGATGAAAAAGAAGAAGCAAAGCTCAAGGAAGCCGGCATCAAAGATTCAAAGATGGTTTCTGATGTTCAGGTACATAAGCTTGCAAGAATAACCAAAAAAATGCCAAATTCTGTGATACTAATTTCACCTGAAAAATACAATGTTTTGCACGCAAAATTCAAGAGCCTAAACAATATACTTGCATGGGGACATGCACGGGCACTTGAAAATTTGCTTGAAAAATACAAAGCAGACGTTGCAATTTCTGACAAGTTTGCAGAAGAGAAACTGCTCAAGAGCTACCTGATGGAAAAAGGCAAGAAAATAAAGCTGATCCAAAAAGTCAATGCCGAGTCTGAAATGTCTGTTGCTGCAGCCTCTATTTTAGCAAGAAGCGAATTCCTGCGGACATTGAGAATGCTTGGGAGAGAGATTGGCCAGGTGCTGCCGAAAGGATCTGCCCATGTGAAAGACGCGGCAAAAGAAATATTTGCAAAGCATGGAGAAGACGGGCTAAAATATGTTGCAAAAATCCACTTCAAGATAACAAAGCAGATCAAGGACGAAGTGAAGGAGAAAAAAACTTGAAATACATTGCTTAACAAAATTATGACATGCGCTATGCTTTTCACATTGATGGATATGTGCCGATAGAAAAAGGAAGCGCTGTAACATTCATATATGGACTTTTGAGGAGAAGGGTGAGTGGATTTGTCAGAAATGCGGATGACAGCAGCATTGAAATTGAATTTGCTGATGGTGTTCGCAGACCAATGGCTTACCGAAAGGACAAAATTATAGATTTGTTTCTTGTCACTGCCTAATTATTAATCACTGGCCAAAACAGCCGTTGGGCAGCAAAGCTTCTACGGTCCCAGGAGAAGGATGACATATCCGCGCTTTTTCAAAAAGGCAAAAATTATAACTCCTGCCCACTATAACTAGCCAGAATACTTTTCCAATATCTTCTCTTTTAATTTCTCCTTTAAAACACCGCGAACATAGACCTTCCTATGATAATCCCTTTTAAAACCATAATTACTGCGTCCCATTTGGAAGGTTTCTTTAACCACAGTGCCATCTAAAAGTTTAATTTCGCATGCTACAACAGGCCAGAAATATCTAGGCTCATCAAGGCCGTGTTCCTTTTGATCTGCTGTGTTTGGCATTTCACCGAACGCATAAGACGATACACGCCTGGCATTTCCAATTTTTTCATTGACTGACATAATTTTTTGAATAGCTTATAAGTATTAAAATGCAATTAGTGATCGCTGCAGTCCCTGACATAATGGCATGCTGCACATATTATCTTGCAGTGCTTTTCGTAAACTTCTGAATCACAAACCTCGCATGACATAGAGATTTATTCATACAACCTGCTTAAGAAGATTTTTATTCTAGATTAATTATGTACAAAGTTCCAACAAAGAAAGTTGAGAGTGGTATGTATGCCAGAAGGTAGAAAAAACGGAGAAGGCGGCTTAAGTTATGAAACAATGCGCGAAGTTATATGCGACCTTTATACGTCGCCTGTCAAAAGTGCTGATACTGCCAAATTATTGCCATCACTTGAGATTGATCGGCGTGAAGTCATGAATAAGGTGACGGAGTTTCTTGAGAAAGAGACCCGCAAACGCGGATTTAGAAAACTTCTTGTTCCGCTGAGCGGCGGGGTGGATTCGGCGACAGTTGCAGTCATATCAGACGGAACTGGCTTTGATACAAAGCTTGTCACGGTCACCGATAAGGAATTCATGCGACCAGAAGATGTGAGAGATGCAAAAATAGTGGCTGATTATTTTGACTTAAAACATGAAGTAATAGATGCGTCCGATACATTCAGGACAATTGATGAAAGTGACCCTCTTATCAGGCAGCACACAATGATGGGCTTTAGAAAAGCCCTAATTTATTCGATCGGTGAAAAGGAAGACAGGATTGTAGTTTCAGGCGGAAACAAGACAGAGCTTTATCTAGGACTGTTTTGTTGTAACAATATACTGGGCGAGCTCTTCCCTCTTGGCGACCTGTTCAAGACACAAATCTACCAATTGGCAAGGTACGCTGGCTTGCCTGTTGATGCAAAGCCGAGCCACAGCGGCGTCCGGGGCGATGCTGACGACGAGACATTATTAGGGATGAAATTTTACGAATTTGACCTATTAGCTCACTATTTGGTGGATAGAAACTATTCGCCCGAGAGAACTGCCGAACAGATTGGTCATGCCTACAATCTTGACGCTTTGCGAAGAATGAAAAAAGTAGCAAGACAAAATGTGCTCGCCATGAAATTCCCTTTTTTGAAGGTTGCATAATTCAGCTAATTTTTTCCCGTCGCTGCAGTCTCTTTAAGAAGATTTTAATTTCAGATTAATTATGTACGAAGTTTCAACAAAGAAAGTTGTTACATACGAACTTGTAGGATTTTCCATTTACGAAGTTGCAGAATTTTCAGTTAGCGGTAATGCTCAAATAGAATCCAGATACAGAAATCCAGAAACTGGGCATGAAATAAAAACATTTCTAGATTTGCCTGCGTACGTGACGTCGACAGAACTAAAAAAGTTAGGTTTAATCACTGACTCTGACTAAAAAATTCTTTTATTGCTGGTTCTGGATTGCTGGAGACGTGCAGGGTCCAGTCCTGAGGGAATATTTTCCTGTAATTTGTCCATTTGAAGCGTTCGTCTACAAATATGCAGACACCCCTGTCTGTCTCGCTTCGTATGCAGCGGCCGGCTGACTGTATGCTGCGAATAACTGCGGGATATGTATAGCCATAATCCCAGCCCCTGCTGAATTTCATGTCGTAATAATCAATCATGGCTTTTGTTTCAAGATTTGGCATTTCCAGCGGAACCCCGACTATGACTGCACCGTTAAGGAATTTTCCCGGCAGGTCAACCCCCTCGCTGAACGAGCCGCCCTGCACTGCAAACAGCACAGAACCCTTTTCATAATTGGCGACAAATGCGTCATATATCCTTCTTCTTTCTGATTTGCTGGCACCCTGCTGCTCTAGTATGATTTCTTTTTCTATATAGTCCTTCACCATTTCAAATATGACGTCCCTGAACCTGTAGCTTGGAAAAAAAACAGCGACATTTCCAGGTATAGCTTCAGAGCATTTTATCACGTGTTCTGCGATCTTGCCATAGTTCTCGCTTCTTTTGCTGTAGCGTGTCGTGACATTGTCCACTACAATGCAAAGGCGGTTTGTTTTTGGAAACGGGGACATGTATGTTTTTGTAACCGCCCTGCTTTCAGGGATGCCAAGCAAGTCACGATACATGAACTGCGGCTCGAGCGTGCCTGACATTAGTATTGCTGAATGGCACTCTTCAAAAATAGGCGCAGTAAAAATCTGCGGATCTAAGCATGCATAATTGAGGGTTGTATAAGATTTGCCTGATTTTAGTTTTGCCCGCTTTAATATTCTTGTAAAACCTTTGCTTTCGCCTTCCCAGCTTTTCAAAAATTTTGTGAGGCTGCTAAGCGAGGACTTTTTCTTTTCTTCCATTATCTGGGCAGACGCATCATGGAAATCATCAATCAGCACATCCATGTTATTTATTTTTTCCTGCAGTTTTTCAGAAAAGTTCTCTTTTGTCACAAATGCTTCGTTTTTTGACTGTGTAGACGCAAGTTGTGTGGACGCGTATGCGTCGCTGGTTGCGTTGTTTTCCCCCAGCATTTTATGGTCAAGGTCGTCAATCACTGCTTCTATCATTTGTATGCTCTCTACAAGGCCTGAAAACCCAAATGCCCTTGCCTCCTTTGCAGCCCTGCGCAGAACAAAAGAGGAAAGTTTGTCAGAAGCAATGCTTCGCACCCTGCTTGGAAGATTGTGGGCTTCATCAACTATTATTATTGCATCTTCTATCTTGCGTCCCAGCTTGGCAAAAGTTGATGCGCCTGCGGGTGAAAAAATATGGTAATAGTCGCCTATTATAACATTACTTTTCCTTGCAAACTCGGTAAGAAACTCATAACCGCAGAAGACATCGCTTTTTGCCTCTTCTGCATGAAATGGCTGCAACAGAAAAAGCTTGTCGTGCTCTTTTTTTGCCTCTTTTGTGAGCAGGCGGTCTTTTGACCTTGTCGCATTGAGATACTGGCAGCGCTCGTCCTTTGTAACAGCCTTGCAATATTCATTAAAATCATGGTTGTTAAGCTCTTCTATTCCCAATACAGAGCACATCCATTTCTTGCCTATGAGGTCTGTACCTATAAAACTTCTCTTTTGTTTCATTTTTTTCAGCGTTTCAACAGCTATCTGGTGCTGCGTATGCTTTGGCGTCAGGAAAAAAACAGTTTTCCCATTATCAAGCGCATACTCCAATGCCGGCACAAGCGTTGCCGCTGTCTTGCCCAAGCCTGTTGGCGCGTTTGCTATTAAATGCTTTTTCTCGCCTAAGCATTGCACAATGTCGTCCATAAACTGTTTTTGGCTATCGCGCACAGAAGAAAACGGGAATAATGAAAGATTTTGCATTTCCATTTTTTATATTTGAATCTTAAAGAAATGCAAATTTTAACTTTTTATAGGCATTAATTCAAATAAGTTTAAAAAACTCATTCAATCAACACGAGGTGAAATTAATGACTGGAACAGTAGTTGCTTCAAAAGTCAAGGAAGTTATAAAAGCTCAGGAAATGAATTGCGCAGGCGACTTTACAGACGCACTTGATGCACATGTCGAGGAGCTTGTCAAGAGGGCTTGTGCAAGGGCAAAAACAAACGACAGAAAGACAGTAAGATCAGGCGACCTTTAAGCCTGAATTTTTTCTATTTTTAAGGCTTTCTAATCTATTTTTTAAAATGGACGAATATGTGGCAGATGCTTTGCTTGACAAACTCTCCGGACATCAGGGATTAATGCCTCTTGATAGGGCAAAATTTCAGCACCTTCTTATTGCTGCAAATGTTCCAGATTCTTCAAGATTTTATGACGATCTGTCTGGTCATTCTCAAGCTTTTCCTGCAATCCAACAAATTGAGGATGACAGACGGTATGGCCGATTTTCATTACGAAGAATCTTGAGAAACAGAAACGTACGCGATTATAGACTATCAACGCCAAAGCGCGCTCTTGAAACAGTTCTAGCTGCTTTTGGCACTTATTCCTCTGATTCCTTGAGCAGAAGCATCAGGGCCAATAAGCATGTTGTTGAATTAATGGCAATCTGCCCTTATCCTTTTTCACTACTAGGCAAGCTCGAGACATTTGATTACGGAAACACAGATGAAAGGCTGTTTCGTGTAATACGGCCAATTCTGGTAATTCCTGGCACGCAAGACGATGCGCCTGTTTACAGATGGGAAGATGTCAGCACAAAATACCACGAAGCTGGATGGCTAGGATTTTCAAGAACCACCAAAAGAGCTTATTTAACTGCATGAATAAAATTATTTTATGGCTAATAGTCGATTAGTAAACTTTTTCAATGATATTTCCTCTATAGCAAACTCAAAAAAATGTTTGCTTAATTTTGAGATTTGCTATAAGACTTCTAATTTTTATTCATATCCTGTTGATAAATCCAAGATCAAAGCAATAGAGTACGGTAAATCCCCTGCACACATTGGAAGATTAATTCATGCAGTTGATTTCATGTGTCCTGTCGGCACTCCAATAAAGGCTGCAGCAGATGGGATTATTGTTGATATTAAGCAAGACTCAGATATTGGCGGACCTGATAAATCTTTTGATAAACATGGAAATTATGTTGAGATCAAGCACGAAGATAATGAATATTCAATTTACGAGCACATAAAGAAAGGAAGTTCAGAAGTAAAAATTGGAGACAATGTAAAGACAGGTCAATTCATTGCAAAATGCGGCCTTACAGGATGGGTTGGCACTCGCGGCCCTCATGTCCACTTTGATGTTCATAGATATTTTGGAACTGGTCCAGAAGACTATAAGACGTTAAAAATTATGTGGAAAAAATAAATTGTAGAAAATAGCTTTCAGAATTTTTTAAATTTTGAGCAAAAACAGTAGAAAATTATAGAAAATAAAAAATTTCTAAACACATTTAGCCCTTGCTTGACAACTTCTTAGATTTGACAAAATTCCAGATCTTCTTTGTCATTTCACTTGGCGCTATCGGATGGCTGCCAAAGACATCTTCCATCGTCTCTTTCCTTCCCTTAAAACTGATCTGATATCCGCCGAATGCTTTCTTAGCTGGCATTTACGTTACCTCCAAATTTTGGCGTTATCTGCACAACGCTGATAGATTTATTATAAATTGTCAGAAGTGGCTTATATAGTTAACAAAGCTTGTTTTTAGGCTAAATACTGCTTCTTTTAAGTCGTGATTTTAGCTTTTTCCACTCATCTCTTGCAACCATAAATCCAACACAACCACTGGAACTGCAGTTGCACTTCCAAAGTTTTTCTTCAGAGCTAAAGCCATAATTGTAGGTTATTTCCTCTCCTTTCTTTATGTCGCTCAATGACTGCAGCCATATGTGCTTGATCTTATTGCCATTTACAACTTGTTGCCTGATTGAGATTTTACAATTAGGCTTACATGAATGATTTGCATACTTTGCTATATTTATTTCACTGCTGCCGTCAATATCGCAAATGTCATCAAGCTCAAAAATGTAAGTGGTTCCATTTTGGTTCAGGCTTTCACTTTCTCGCCTTGAACCCTCTTCTTTTGATATTTTATCCCCACTATACTCTATAATAAAAGCGCCTTTTTGCATATCATCCCTGGCAAAAAGGCCTTTATTGTGTATGGAAGATTTCTTAACTTCCACAGAACCAATATTTTTTGAACACTTCAACTGGATAATTTTTTGCATATAGTCTCCATTTTGTGCTATACATAGTGGCATAAAATTTTGAACATAATATCAGTCACTATAATACGCAAAACGTCGGTTCACTTTATTCTCCCCTTTTTATCTCAACGGTTGGAGGGGTTATAACGAGCCATTCATCAGAAACACCAACTACATCGCCCTTGAACATCGCAGCCGATGTTTTAATCTTGTTTATTGAATTTTTCAGTTCATCCATGTTTTTTTCTTTCAGGTCTTTTATCTTTGCTATTACAATGCTGCCAGACTTTGCTTTTCTTACTATCCTGTCTGTATCAACATAACTATCAAGCTTTTCAATCACAACCTTGACATGATCCTTGTTTTCAACAATTTCAGGGATTTCTGCAAAATCAGTTATTTGTTCAGGAATTTCCTGCTTTTTCTTCATTCCAAGCATCTTTTTCAAATCCATTCTTATACAACTCCTCTAGTCTTTTTAAGCTTAATTTTATCTGCTGTCACTGATTGCCCTTTTTGTTTAGAGGATGCTGCGTCTGCATTTGGAATAGAATGCTTGCCGCTCAAGCGGTCTTTGCACGAATGACACATCATTCCAGCATTGCTTTTCTCAAGCTCGCCTTCGCAAACAACACACTTGGATTTTTTGGCACGAAGCGAGGCCCTCACCTGGGCAGAATTCTGCTCTGGCGTGTTGATTGTTGCCATTCATAATATATAGCACCAAACTTTTTATTTGCCAGATGACATGAAATATTAGATTATAATGCCGGATGACGTAAGCGTTTTTGAGAGAAAAAAGAAAAGATATAGGGGCTATACTAAAGGATTTGAAAGAAGGTACAAGAAAAGAAAGCAAAGTTAGCTGGCATCAGACTTATGCTGATAAGCCTGTAGCGCATTTATAGCTGACCAACTTAGTAT
>JACQNW010000052.1 GCA_016202845.1 Candidatus Aenigmatarchaeota archaeon | reverse complement strand
GTACACACAAAATCTAAAAAAGTAGGAAATAAAATGTCTGTTGATGTTATAGCGCATGGATGTTTTGCAGAAAGAAATGTAGAAAAGAAAGAAACGAAAAAAATATTTATATCTATAACAGACAGAATGTGCCAAGAATGCATCAAGTTAAGGGGCAATTATTATGAGGCGGTTATACAAGTAAGAGGCGAGAAAAAGGAAAAGATACTGAGAATATTAATGGAGCACATGAAAGGCAAGATAACATCCATAGAAACACTAAAGGAAGGCTATGATGTAAAAATTATTGACAAAAAGATTGCATCATCTGTATCCCAAGGCCTCCAGAAAAAATATGAAGTCAAACGATCTTTCAAACTAGCAGGGAAGAAAAAAGGAAAAGAACTTTACAGGAATTATTATGCAATAAGGTAAAATTTAATCGAAAAACCTAAGTAAAATAATATCGTCATCTCTAAATCCATGTTTCTCAAAGAGGTTTTTTGAAGCTAGGTTATCTTTTTTGACCCCTGCAAATATTATTTTGTATCCTGATTTTTTAAATTTTCCCAAGCAAATATCAACCAAAGTTTTGCCTATTCCCATACCTCTATATTTTGGATCGATTACAAGCCTTCCCATATAGCCGTAAAATTTAGGTTTCCCACTTTTACCACTATCGTCATAACCAAACACATAACCTATCACTGTCTTTCCTTTCTGGGCGACTAAATTATATTTACCAAAATCTTGTAATGTATTTGCAAATCTTTTTCTTGTAAAGACCTTTCCAGTTGTTTGTTTGGATTTTACTAAAAGTTCTTTTACTATTTCATAATCATTTACTCGTGCTTGTCTTATTACAATTTTATTAATATTAATATTATTACTTGCGCGCATAAAAATTATCTCTTCCCAACAGTGTGATTCTAGGCCAAACCAAGCCTTATTATCAGTACGAAAATGAACACTCCTATCAGCAGCATGGCAAAGCTATGTTTTATGCCTGCAGACAAAGAGTCTGACGATATCTGACCGGCTATCAAGCCTGAAAAGAATCCCTGTATGACAATCATAGAGAAAAACAGTGATCTGTAATATGTTGCTGTTTCTTCTTTGGCGCCAAAATCAAATACGGTTGATACTGCAAACATTGAGGTGCAACCAAAACAGGCAAAATCAGAGCTTGATACGCATGCTGCGCAAGGATTCTGATTAAAGCCTTGGAGCACAAAGCCGCCTACATTCGAAGGAGTCTGGAACAATGGTATCAAAAATCTTAAGATTGCAATTGATATTCCAAGAAATATGAAGAATATTGCGTACATTATAAGCATCTGCTGATTGAGCAAGATGGATTTTTCTTCCTGTACATCACGAAGGGACTGTATGTTTTCTGCAAGGGATTCCATTGCTTCGGCCACATCACCCCCGGATTTTTCTGCCTGTCTTATAATAGTTATAGACCTGGTTAGAATTTTGCTTCTTTTTACACGAATGGAAAAGCTTTCAAGCACCTTGTCAACAGGTATATTCCAGCTCAACTGGTTTGACATTTTTTTGATTTCTGAACTGAAACTTCCATAATCGATTTTTTCGCATTCCTGTATCGAATTGGAGATTGTAGAACCTGATTGCAATGTTTCAGCAACATCCCTTAAGAATATTGGGAAAACTTTTTCATACGCCTTGAATTTTCTGTATTTGAATACCCGTAATAATGATGTAGGAACTAGCAAAATTACAATCCCTATGAATATCAAATTAGATGCAATAGTCAATGAGTTTGAAAACAATGCAGCCACTAACAGGAAAAGGAAAATAAATACGCTTATTATAAGCACAAAAATATCTTCCATACATTTTATGACGTGTTTCTACATATAAAAGCCTAATATAAAAAATTTATTCTGTAGGCGACACACCTTTGGTTATCAGGATAAATGCTATAGAGAGCAAGGGCAGCAGGACTAAGACAACAAAAGTTTGGATCATTACAGTACCAAGTGTGCCAGAAATTAATGAAATTGTCGATGACAGGACAATAAAAAATATGGAGCCTGTTATTATTAGAGTCATATATATTTCAACGTAAACTGAAAGATCTTGTGCATATTTTCTTATCCTTCGCCTATAATCATTCATAAGCTCATTTGTTTTATTCCTCAAGTACGAAGGCACGTCACCGCCAGCTATGACAACAGCATGCAACCCCCATAAAAGTTCTGCAAACTCCTGTGACGGGGTTTTTTTAGCCCTTTTTTTAAGCGCAGTTGAAAAATTCATCCCAAAAAGTTCAACATCATTTACAATACTTCTAGCTTCTGCTGACACTTCGCCGTATTCCTTGAATTTGCTAAGTGTTTTGAATATAGTTATAGGATGCAACCTAGAAGATGCAATTGTTGTCATATAAGCAGCTGCAAAAGGAAGCGCCTTTCTAATTTTGTTTGCCCTAGATTTGGCAACTGTCGATGGATATGTATAAAACAGGAAGAATAAAAGCCCTGAAACAGTAGCGCTTAGAGTGCATCCCAAAAGAAATGCTGTAAATACATCTGCAAATAAGGCAAATATCGAGACGAAAAGGAAAATTTCCGCTGCAAACGTCACAAATGTTATGAACATTGCAACAGAAACATACTCTTCCAGTGTGAAGTTGATATTGGCCTTATGCAAGTCTTCATTGATATCTAAAAAATAAGGCCTAGTGTAATTGCTAAGATCGCCAAAGAACTTGTAAGATATGCCTACCAGGCTCATACTTCTTCCCTTATTTTTTCAACTAAAAAGTCTTGAGAAGTATAAAACAAATTAATGATCGAAGAAACTTTTCTGTAGTCTTTCATATCATTTTTCATCATCCATTCCAAAACTTTTGAGCGATTTTCCAGATCTTGCTTGACGTCTGAATTTGTGATACCAGTTTTATCCGCGGTTCGCTTGAGAAGAACGCTATCTTTTATTGATACATATTCATCATTTTTAGGATTCCACTTGAATGTTTCTGCTACGACAGGAAGCCTAGTTCTTTTGTCATAACCAAGCACTTCAATAACCGAAACAATCCTTCTTATGTATCTCCTGCCAATTTTTACGCTGCGAAGAAAAATTATTACATCCAAGTTTTGTATAAGATTTGGCGACAAGTTTATTGGCGCGGTTGTGAGCCTGTCAATCAATTTGTTCATGTTGTCTGAATGGATAGTAGCCATACCAGGATGGCCAATAGACATCTGTTGGAAAAGTACGAAGGCTTCTTTACCCCTCACTTCTCCAACAATAATGAAATCCGGCCTTTGTCTAAGCGATTCTCTTAATAATTCATACATATCAACAGTTCCTTGCTCACTTAGTGGAGTCCGTGCAACTTCAGGAACCCAATGGGAATGGGGAAGCCTTAGTTCTGCAGTGTCCTCTATAGAAACAATTTTCATTTGTGGCTTAATGAAGAGTGAAAGAGCATTTAGGAAAGAAGTTTTGCCTGTGGCAGTACCACCTGAAATTAAAAATGATGCCCCTCTTTCAACTAAAAACCAGAAGTATGACATCATTTTCAGGTCTGATGTACCATACTTAACCATATCCACTGGCGTAAGCGGATTTTCTGTGAACATTCTTATGGTGAAGTTGCTTCCATGGCGTGCTATATCACTTCCGAGCGTAGCCTGCACTCTTGATCCATTTGGAAGAGTCCCATCCAGCAATGGGCGTGCAACAGAAATTGATTTACCGCACCTTTCAGCTACCTTGCTTACAAAGGCATCCAAAACATCCCTGTCTGTAAATTTTATGTTTGTTTTTATGGAACCAATCTTAGAGTCCCTGTGATACACATAAATTGGTATGTTTACACCGTCACAGCTTATGTCTTCTATATTTGCATCCTGCATCAATGGCTCTATAATTTCAAGCCCAACAAAATCTCTTAGAACATAATATTTTACTGCTTCACATGTCTCTTTGTTTCTTTCCTTAAAATATCGCAAAGCATTTTCTATCAGTTTTGCAACATACCCTTCAGCTGTTCTACCTCTTACTTGAGCAAAATTAACATCTATTTTTTCCTGAATGTAAAACTTGATATTTTCTATCAATTTCTTTACACCGTCATCTACTGCAGGCTCTACAATGCTGTAGATAAGCTCATTTGATGTTTGATCAAAAAATATGTGTGCATATGCAAAAACCCTGCCGCCCTTCGGGTCCCTTGGTATAAGCGGATATCTCAAGTTAATCGGCTTTGGCTCTTCATCTATGTTTGGGATATCTGTCAGTTTTTCAGTTACAATTTCTGGAAATGCCACGCTATCCTCGTTTAAAAATTCAGCTTTTTGGCCGTCAGAGGCGTCGGTCCTCCATTGCTGGATATTAGTCTGCAGGGTTATTGGTCCCATTGGAAGTCCGCCCTGCCTTATTATATAGCCTGATTCAATTTTTTGCTGCTCGCAAGTGGAACGAAATAAAACCAGTTTTTTGCCATTGATTGCAGAATAATGCAACTTTGTGAACTTGTTTATCTCCCCAATCTGTGGCTCTTTGCCTGCAGAATTCTTATCTTTCAAGACTATTTTCATGTTAATACCTGCTAATTATAATATTATTTTTGTCGTCAGATCTTATAGTTAAGTATTGAGCCGAGCTAGTTATTCTTCCACCATCAGACGTTATAATATTATAGCTCTTTGTTATATTAAAAAGTTCTCTCACAATTTCAATCCGCCCGTCTGTGATTATTAGGCTTTCATCAAGAATTATTGCATACTGCTTTCCGGAAAGCTTTGCTGGTATCTCAATAGTTAAAGAAGTATTTTTATTCGATGTGACTTTTAGAATCGCCGATGAGATGGTGTCAGCAACACCGGTCAGCTGGTCATTCAGAGCTCTTTCCTCGGAAATTGAAGCTATATTTGTAAAGGTGAATATGACAAAGCTTGTTATAACAATTCCAACCATAAAAAGCAAGATTTCTGAAATTATACGAATTTGGCCTTTCATAATATTCTAATCAATTATGTTAATATATATGGCTTAATCATAATTCTTTCATATGAAAGGCGTAGTTGAAGCTGTGTCGGCGCTTCTGATATCTGGCATACTAATTGGCGTGGTTGGAACTGTCTATTTTTGGGGTGTTCCTTTGATCCAGAAAAACAAAGATGTCTCTGTACTGGAGAATACCGAAGATTTTATGCAAGAACTGAATGACAGGATAAAGCTTGTTGCCAATGCCGGCGGCCGGGAACAAGTGCAGTTCAATACAGCAGGCCTGATAAGGTTCAATGGCGAACAGGTTAACGTAGTAATAGATTCAGAAGGCTCTATTTATTCTGCCGGAGGAGAAGTGCCTTTGTCCAGAAACGCACCTTCTTTGTTAAAGGGAAAATGGGGCCTGGACGAGCCTGAAATAATCAAAGTAGTTTCAGAACAGATAGTTCAGAACAAGTACAGGAATACGTATACATTGAAGTACATACGTCTTGAGATAATGTCAGGTCCTCCAGCTTTGACAACAGCAGACAAGGCATTCCAAATCAAGCTTACTGGAGTTGACAGCGTCGGAGGGCAGGGCAGCGTTGTTATAATAACAAACAAAGGAACAGACGAAGAGTTGGTGGACGGCAAGACGATAATAAGCACAAACGTCGAGGTATCTGTTCAGTGAGCCTTTTCTTTCACAACTTACTGAACTTATGTTGTAAAGAAAACCCTCGGGAAAAGAGAACTATAGAACTTCTATCAATTTTTTGCTGCTTTTCAGGCCTTTCACTATTCTGACATTTTTGTATTCTTTGGAAAGCTCTTTGATGATTTCTATATTGGCTTTATTGTGCTCAGGCGCTGCACGCACGGAAATAACCCATTTGTCACCATTTTTTTCAACAGAGAACTTCTTCTGGTTGGTCTTTACTGTTGCTTGAATCAGCATAAGAAATCTTTATTTTCCAACCTTTTCAAGTATGCTTATGTTCAGAAAGTACGGATTATTAGGCATTTTAGTAATAATTTTTGTTGAAATAAATTTTTTCCTTAAAATACAGCCATTTGCAAATTGGTATTTTCCTATAATATGGACAGGATATATATTGGTTATAGATGCTCTTGTATACAAGCTAAGAAAAAGATCCCTTTTGAGCAATTCACCTTACCAATTATTAGGTATGTTTATTATATCAGCCCTTATTTGGTGGATTTTTGAATTCATAAATATGCCACTCCAAAACTGGAGCTACTTAGGATTAGAGGGTCTTGGCGCCTTAAAAGATATTTTTGCAACCTTGTCGTTTTCAACCGTCCTGCCCGCATTTTTTGAAACAGCTGAATTAATAAGATCAATACACCTTTTTGATGCAAAGAAATTGAAAAGGACGCATAAAATAAGCAAAAATTTTCTTCATGGAATGATGGGGGGGGGCGCAATATGTTTTGTTGCTCCTATTTTTATTCCGAAATTTGCATTCCCACTAGTGTGGCTTAGTTTTTTCTTAATTCTGGACCCTATAAATTATCTTCACAAACAACCCAGCATTGTAAAGCACTTGAAAGACGGAAAGCTTGTCATACCTTTGTCTTTGCTTTTGGCTGGTATTACACTTGGATTTTTTTGGGAGTTTTGGAACTATTGGGCAATACCTAAATGGACTTATGACGTCCCATTCATAGGATTTTTCAAAATCTTTGAGATGCCCATTTTAGGATATCTAGGATATTTTCCATTTGCCTTTGAGCTGTACGCCATGTATTGGTTTATTAGAAGCCTGTTCGTGCACAAGGAACATCTTTTAGAATGAAGGCTGAGCTGGTGGCATACGCCTCATTGGCATCATTGATCCAGGAGCAGGCCTGCGCTTGGCTGCTGAGGATAGCACCAAAGAATTGATTCTTTTTTCCAGTCGCTCCAGTCTTCTGGCTGTCTCGTCATTGATTTCTGCAGATTGTGCGGCAGCTTCCGGAGGTGCAGAGCCCACGACCTCAAGCCTGCCCATAAATTCATTGAGCTTTTCAGTCATTTGCTGGACAGATGTGGACAGGGAAGACACTCTTCCGATCATGTCAGAGTTAATCTTGACAATATCATCAACAATCTGTTGGTTTGTCCTTACGACATCAATGAGTTCCTTGACCATTTCTCCGCCTGCACTGGACTTTTCCATGCGTTCCATTTTCTTTTCCAGGCGGCGTATAGGATTCATCGGTACTAACTCGTACTCTTCTTGTTCCATACAAAATCCCTTTTTAGTAAAAAGGTCTTTTGAAACTCCAAAAACTATTTGGTCTTTCAGACAATTTTACTTTAATTATTATAGTTTATCTAAGGGTATATATAAAGTTTAGTTATAAAACCATTTGATGAGGCTTGTTTTAGCTGTCATATTAATTCTTGCAGTTCTTGTTGCAGGATGCACCACAAACACTGTGCCAAAAACCAATGAAAGCCTGACTTCTGCGGACATAGAATTTCAGACATATGACGCGCTTGCAAAGTATGCCGGCTACGAATCAGACGTCAACAAGATGAACGTCTTGGGATGCAGCGATTTTATTGACAAGAAAGATGTTGAATCTGTGGTAGGCAAATCTTTGCAAGAGCCGCAGAAAATAGTTGCGCCTATTTTCAGCGGAGAATATCTAAAATATTCTGACTATTTTAAAAAACACATAATTGTCATTATTTGCAGCTATGAATTCAACGAAACTAAAGACAACATGACATTCAGGCAAAACTTTGGATTTCTGATAACTTACTATTCTGCCAAAGACCGTTTCGAGGACTTTGACCAAAATATTACAGGAGAAAACATTGAAAAGCTGGATATTGGCCGCAGGGCTTTGATCTATACAAACGGCGGCGGCACAGTTGACGAAAACAATAAAATGCGTTATCATACAGTTTACAATGTAGTCTCTGTATTGAGAGACAGGTCTATGCTTCAGGTTGTTTCTGGATTGCAGAAATCCAATTCTTATGGCGTGTCCGAGGAAATACTTTCAACAGATCCACAGCCAATCTCTAGAACAGATCTTACAAATTTGGCCAGAAAGATAAATGATAATTTAGACAGGAAAATAAACGGAATCTAGACAATCATGAAAATAAGGGCTGTCATAAATAGGTCTAAGATTTCTCCTCAACAAAAACAACTTCTCCATCCACTTTTATAGTGAACAAAATAAATAAACAGGATATGATTTATTTGTTTCACATATAGCAACCAATGAAGTTGTATAG
>JACQNW010000050.1 GCA_016202845.1 Candidatus Aenigmatarchaeota archaeon | reverse complement strand
GCCTATGCCTGTCACAACTGTGGCATACTGTATTGTATAGCCTGCGCAGTCGAGCTGTATGTTATTTGCGTTGAACCTGAAACATGTTCCTGTTGCATTGACATTGTTTCTCAATGCAAGGCTTGTGTTAAGAACCTGGCACTCGTCCCTTGTAACACTGAAAGCGGTCTGGTTCGCCATGTTTCTCACAGAGCCGTTCTGGGTTGTCCATAAAATCGCCTGGACCCACCACACCCCCCCGAGACTGCTTGAATTTGTCGTGAAATTGTCTGACGCGTAGCCGTTCGCGCTGTTGGTAAAATTCATAATTCTTACAATGTTTCCGGAGCTGTCATTCCAGACAAATGTTGTTATGTTGCCTATTTTTGTCAGGTTGTCCCAATAAGACCACTGCGTCGCGTTTATGCCTTCGCTGATATTGTAAGAAGTTAATGGAGAGCCTGTCCTGTTCAGCGTTATGTTGCCGTTTATAATATGCAAAAAAGTAAAGCTGACATTTGACTGGTTCATGTTCCCAGCTGAGTCATTGACCCACACAATAACAGAATGCGGGCCTTCGCCGAGCAGAGACTCGCCCATGCTCTGGTTTGCACAGTTTGAAATTGTTGAATTTACATTGTCCAGAGAGCGCACGCATGACTGCAGGTTTATGTCGCCAAAAGTGAAGTTAAGAGTCACGACAGAAAGATTATACGTGATATTCTTCGGCTCCTGCAATGTTATGTTCGGCACAAGCGTGTCAATAGTGAAGCTTACAGAAGCCGCTGCTTTGTTGTTTGCCGTGTCATTAATCCATATCCTTATCGTATGAAAGCCGTCATTAGCCGCCCATGATTCATTCTGGCAATTTGGCATTGTCTTGTTGTATGTCTGCTGAGACTGGTTTGTCCACTCGCGGATGCACTGCGATATTCCGCCGCCGTCGCCTGCAGTGTAGTTAAACACTACTGTGCCGGAAGAATTTGTGGCATTCAGCGGGCTTTGTATGCTTACCGAAGGCGCAAAGGTGTCGTTTCCTCCCGCATAAGAACTCCAGCCTGTGACAGCAAATGTAAAAATATTATCTGCAAATGTTTCGCCTGCGCAGACGGTTTCAGGGCATTCTGTGAATGACGAATCGTTTGCGCTTATCAGGGCTATTGGCGTAAGGCCTGAATTTATAAGGTTCAGCCTTATAATCGATGACAAGTTCAGCCTTGTAAGGTTTGTGCTGTTCACAAAGCTCCTGTTGTTTGTTGTATTTAATTTCCTTTGGGTTATGTCCCAGACAGTGAAGTCAAGAACAAACACAGGCTGAATTGTTATCCTGCCAAGCTCTGCTGTTGAGTTCCTGCTTATGAATGTTGTATTTTCGAATGTAGCGTTGCTCGCCTGATCAACGTATATCCATGCTGTTGTGTTATCAAGTATTGTATTATTGAATATTGTATAGTTCGCTTGTGTCAGGTATATTCCATAACTTCCGCTCGCTCCAAGAACAATTATTGTATTTCTATCAAAAGTATTGTTTTGCGCATTTGTAGCCAGGCTAATTCCATAATTTACAGCGCCGCTTATGTTGACAGTTATTGTATTGTTTGCCAGAGTATTATTATGAGAATTCCCGCTCACTTCTATTCCAGCCCTGCCGCCTGCCGTTCCGTTGCCTGTTATATTAATTGTATTGTTCAAAACAAAAGACCTGTTCGTGGACAACCTTAGGCGAATTCCCCAAGCTTCGCTTTCAGTTATCACTTTTATAACATTGTTCGTTATGTTGTTTCCATCGCCTGTCGAACTCGATATGCCTAGCGCATCTGAACCTGCAGAGCGGGTCGTTATATCATTGCCGTCTATTGTATTGTTGTATGCCACGGTGCCTAAAACCACCGCAGCCGGATTGCTTGTAATATTATTTTCGTACAAGAATATGCTGTTATTTATCAGCCTGTTGCTGTTCGCCCTTGTCAATAAATAAACGCCAAACCTCGTGTTGTTCACTATTATCGTATTGTTCAAAATAAGCGTATTTTCCACGTCTGTTACAAGCTGTATGGCATATTTTTCCGACTGGCCGTAGGCTGAAATTATGTTATTTGTTATATTTGTATTGTAAACGTCGCCCGACAATACTATTCCATCGTTGCTTCCGCCAGTATCGCTGTTTGTTGTAATGTTGTTCCAGCTTACAATCGTGTTGTTTGAGGATAGAACACGTATGCCTTTGTTGTCCCCAGCAACGCCATTTGTTGATATAGTATTGTTTATTATCACGCTATTGTTTGAATGGGTGGTTAACGATATTCCCCAGGCACCCACGCTGCCTGATGATGAGCTCCTGTATGTTGTTATAGTGTTGTTGAATATGTATGTGTCATCCACGCTTGTAGTCAGACTTATTCCCTTCGCTGCGTCGGAGCTGTTTATGGAAATCTTGTTATGAGTTATGTTGTTGTTCTTTGAAATTCCATGCAACACTATCCCCTCATTAGCCGACTCGTTGCCTTGTGTTGTTATGTTATTGTAACCTATTGTGTTATTTAGTATTTTCCCTGCCACGCCGGCGACTTGCAGATAAATTCCTGCGTCGCCTGATGCTTTTCCATTTGTTATTATTGTGTTGTTCAATATTTTGTTGTTGAAAAATATTCCAGTGTATGCCCTTACTCCATAGTTTGATCCTGCAGAGCCGTTTGTTCTAATCGTGTTGTTGTATATGTAAGTGTTGTTTGCAGAATTTGACAAATAAATGCCGAAATTGCTACTTGTGCCGTTTGTGTATATTGTGTTGCCGGTCAGATTATTGCTGTAAGACGTCTTTGCATAAATTCCGTAATTGTCTGTCGTGTTGCCCTGCGTGTTTATCGTGTTGTTTGCCACAAGCGTTCCGTTTGAGTTTGTCTGCAGCAGCACGCCGTAGTTTGTTGTTGTGCCGTTGGTGTATATTGTGTTGTTTATCACAAAACTGTCTTTGACGTTTGTGAAGCTTATCGCAGGATTGCTGGCGTTCACGTTGTGCGCTTCTATTGTGCAGTTTATGACAGTGACATTCTGCCTGTTCGTCGCCTGGACCGCGTTGCCAGTTTTCACGGTTGAATGCTGTATCCTGTAGCCTGCGCAGTCGAGAGCGATGTTGTCCGCGTTGAGGACAAAGCATGTTCCTGTCGAGGAAACGTCATTAGCAAGCGTCAGGCTAGCGTTAAGAATCTGGCACTCATCGCCCGCGTCATGGATATAGTCAAATTCAGCTTCCCCAATTACTTTTATGTCAAAAAGGTCATTGCCTTCCGGCAGGTCGGACATCACAACATTGTATTTCACTGGATCGCTGCTTAGCGCGCCTGCGCTGCCAACCTTGTGCGTGGTATTCGCCTCGTATATCTGAAGAATATCGCTTCCTTTTGCAACGATGTTTATTATATTGCCTGTTGTAAGATTTTGTTCAAACGCAACTCTGACATAATGGCTTTGATAAATCTTCTCGCTCCACAATCCATCCCTATCCTTCACCTCATTGAATACATTGCTGACAAAAGTATAATTCTCGTCCAGATGAACAGCATCAGTGATGTTTATTTCCCCATATCCAGGGTCCTTGCTGTTCACATCAATCACATAATCCGCGCCTGGAACAATTTTTTTATATTTTTCCCATGCGCCCTTGCATTTTCTTCCGGAAAAATCCCAGTCCCTGCACTTGAAGAGCGCTGTTGCTTTTGCCGTGACTGTTGCAGCGCCTCCTGCAAAATTTTCTGACGGATTTATCGCATAAACTTCTGTCCACTCCGGCACGTCATTGCCAAGCCTTTTTACTGCAGATTCCGGCACGTCATCTATATTCACAAGCGCGCCTGTTTCCTGCTCTTCGCCAAGGCCCGACAAGGCTATTTTTTTTATCGGATTATTTTTAAGCTCTATGACAGCAGCATATGTTGGCTTTTCTTTCTCCTTGCTGACTTTTACAACTACATCCAATGGAATTCCGTCCCTGCCGCCTACAGCGCTGCCCAATCTTGCGGCTATTTTTTCTGTTTTCTGGAATTCAATATATAACTGCAGTGCAAAAACAGACACCAATAAAATCGCTGCCATAAGCGCTGTGCTTGTCAATTTAAAAAGGCGCGGTTTTCCAGTTTTTTTCCGCGCACTTCTTTTCATTCCATGCGCCTCCCTTTTATGAAATACAATTTTGCCTTCCCAACATCACGGCGAGAAACAAGGCCTTTCGCCTCAAGAACTGCAAGATATTTGGAAGCCGTTACCCTGTGCATTGCTGCCAGGTCTGCTATGCTATTAATAGTAAGGGAAACTTTTGCCTGCTTCATGACTTCCAAAATATGATTTTCCGGCTTATTGTCCATTTTTCACACCATATAGACACCAATGACTATCATTAATGTCTATCATTAATGATGAACATGTCCACTATATATAGAAAAGGCCAGCAAATCATGTTTTTCCAGACAACCTCTCCCGAATCAATCTTTAATTTGACACTTGAGGTGAGGTCAAATTAAAGGGTGGCGTAAGGACGGCTTCTTGCGCATCAATAAATGAAATTTTTCAATGCGTAACGTTTATTTTCAGCAAATTTCGCAGAAATTTGAGGCTTTGTATAAAGCTGTGGCTAAACAATTCTGCTGTCGTTTTTTATTTTCTGCTTGCTATGACTTCAGACAAAATATTTTTGCAATAATTTTGTCGCTGTAGCTGTGTCCAAGCACAGTTTTTGCTCCTGTTTGTGATATTTTCAAAACAGCTGTCAAATTTTTCAGCATGAGAACAATTGTTGATTTTTCAAGCATGCCATTCTTTGGCGCAATCTGTTGCTGTGCAACAGAGGCTTGTTCTATAACATAATCTTGCAGAGCAAAAGACTTTTTCCTTTTGATCTTCAGTTTTTTCTGAAGCGCCTTTGCTCCCTTTTTCCATGAAGCAGCTTTTATCTGTTCTCCGCTCTTATGCTTCAGCACAGGCTGAAGCTTTGCTATGCGTTTTCTTATTTCTGCCTTCATCGGCTCAACTGCAAATTCAGAAACCAAAAGCTTTGTTATTTCGCCAAGAGGCGCGCCTTTTGTTTTATGCTTGCCAATAATTTTAGAAAGTCCAAGTTTTCCATCAAAATGCTGGAAAAGCTCCAAACCTCTTGCCGCCAAAATGAAATAACTCATATCGATGACATTCTGTTGGCATGCTGCAAGCAAAAATTAAAATCTTCTTATATTTATTATCCGCCCCACAATTAATAACATGCTGCAGGCAGCGATAAAATTCTTCGGGAAACACGGGAGCAGGCATCTTGGAAAGCGCTCCAGCACACTGAAGGAGAAGGTTTCAAAATCCAACCTCAACATGCTCGTGGAGCTCTACATAGGAAAGATGATATTAGCCTCGCTTGTGGGTTTTTTCGCGCTGCTGTTCTCAAGCTTTTTCGCGCTTGTATATGTTTTTGGCATGAGCCACATATTTGCAGCTGTCGCTTCCATTGCGCTGGCGCTTGCAGGAGGAGCAGTCACTGCGCTACTGTTTTACTTCTACCCGTTTCACATCATAGCAATGAAAAAAAGAAGCATAGATGTGAACATGCCTTTTGCGATAAACCACATGGCTGCGATAGCGATAAGCGGAGTGCCGCCAACCGCCATATTCAGGCTGCTCAGCGGAATACCAGAATACGGAGAAGTGTCAAAAGAAGCCGGAAGGATAACAAGGAACATAGAAGTTTTCGGAATGGACGTCACCACATCCATAAAAAACGTGGCGGAAAGGACGCCCTCTCCCGCGTTCCGCCAGTTTTTATACAGCATACTTGCGACAATAACAACAGGAGGGGATGTGGGAAAATTCCTGAAAAATTCCGCGGAAGAAGCCCTGTTTGACTACAGGATACAAAGGCAGAAGTACATACAAACGCTGTCCACGTACGCGGACTTTTATACCGCGGTGCTCATAGCGGCGCCGCTGTTTTTTGTTTCTGTGCTGTCCGTGCTTGCACTTGTTGGCGGCCAGATATTTGGCATGAGCATACCTGACGCAATCCGCCTCGGAACGCTTGTTTTTCTGCCGCTGCTGAACATGACATTCATAGCGTTCGTTCATTATACGCAGCCCGACATTTAGAGGATTATTATGAAACCGCTGACAAAACTGCTGAAAATCACCGCCGCGACAACAATCATCGGAGCGGCGATGATAGCAATAAACTTTCTTTACTTCCAGCAGGAACAACAGCTCTTCACCGCGATAAACGGCATCGCAGGCTTCATCCTTGTGGCAGTGCCCTTCCTGTTCAGGCATAAGAAATACAGCGAAATAAAAAAATTCGAGTCCCTGTTCCCAAAATACCTTCATGACGTTTCCTCAAACCTGAGCGCTGGCATGACGCTTTCGCAGGCGGTAAAATCCACCGACAGCAACGAATACGGGCAGCTTACAAGATATGTAAGAGAGATATCCGCAAAGCTTTCATGGGGCATACCCTTTGAAAAGGCTCTCATGGATTTCGCGGAGAAAATCGGAAGCGTGCCGATGAGAAGAAACATACGAACGATAGTTGAAAGCTACCGTTCAGGCGGCAAGATATCTGTCATACTGGAGTCTGTTTCACAGTCCCTTACAGAGCTTGAGAAGATAAAAAAAGAAAGGGCGGCGTCTGTTTACTCACAGACACTCAACGGCTACATGATATACATAATATTTCTCGGCATAATGGCAGGGCTGTCAAACGTGCTAGTCCCGGTGTTCCAGACAGACGTGTCCGGGAATTCAGGGGGCCTTACAGACCTGCTGAAAAGCCTTTTCAGGGACCTGACAATCGTTCAGGGGCTGTTCGCAGGCATTGCAATAGGAAAGATGTCAGAAGGCACGATAATCGCGGGCATAAAGCACTCAATTGTTTTTGTAGTCCTTGCATATTCGATATTCCTGGTACTGGGTTAATTTCTGACGTTCTGCCTGATATGGCTTATAGCTGACCAACTTAGTATTTTGGATATTATTATAACATGCGGGAGCACTGGCAGAAAATCATTATATACAGAATACCGCATAAATATATCATGCAAATCAGGGGGGCACTTTACAGGAAACTCACCGCGAAAGAAGAACTGCCAAAAACAAGGGCCGGCCAGATGCTCAGGCTTATGAAAAAAAACGGCAGCCTCAGCTTTTACATAAAGCCTGTAAAAGGCCTGATAACTATACCGGGCGGCACAAGCCTCGCAGAAAAAGGCATGACATATCCGCTTATAGCGCCATATGCAATTGCCAGAATAATATTTGACCAGAAAGACGAGCAACTCACCTATAATGTCGTGGAGCCGAAATTATCAGAAAAAGAGACGTCGTTGCTGCACAAAATAAAGGAAGGATTTATACAGATGATTGACGTAAGGATGGAAGACATAGAAAAAAAAGAGACGCTGATGAAATTCCTGGAGAACAACGTGAAGAAAATCCTTGATTCGCTCAGCGTGAAAACAAGCGAAACAGAATACAGCAAAATAATGTACTACATCTACAGGGATTATGTCGGGCTGAACAGAATCGAGCCGCTGCTTGCAGACCCGTTCGTGGAAGATGTCGGGTGCGACGGAGTCGGCATCCCAGTGTATATTGTTCACCAGAAGCTCGGCTCCATGAGAACGAGCATAATTTACACAGATGAAAAAGAACTGAAGGAATTCGTGACAAAGCTTGCAGAACGGTGCGACAGGTACATAAGCTATGCCGAGCCGCTGCTTGACGGAAGCCTGAAGGACGGCACGCGAGTGCAGGCATCGCTGACAAGCGACGTCACAACGCGGGGGCCCACGTTCTCGCTTAGAAAATTCAAGGAAGAGCCGTTTTCCCCGCCTGACATGGTAAGGCTCAACACAGCCTCGTCCGAGATGATGGCATACCTCTGGTATGTCGTAGAACGCGGCGCGAACATACTCATATCCGGCGGAGTGTCCACAGGGAAAACCAGTTTCCTCAACTCGATATCTATTTTCATACCGCCGGAAGCCAAAATAATCTCCATAGAAGACACGAGAGAGCTGTCGCTGCCCCATGAAAACTGGATACCTGGAGTTTCGAGGATGGGATTCACAGGCACTGGCACCGGAGAAGTAACAATGTTCGAACTGCTCAAAGAGTCGTTCAGGCAGAACCCTGATTATCTCATAGTGGGGGAAGTCAGGTCAAAGGAAGCTTACGTAATGTTCCAGGGAATGTCGTCTGGGCACCCGTCGATGAGCACGATGCACGCGGGAAGCGTCGATGACCTGATGAAAAGGCTGCAAACAAAGCCCATAAGCCTTTCACCCGGCCTGCTGGAAAGCCTTGACATAGTAATCATCATGATTCACGCGCGGGACAAGGGAAAATCGTCAAGACGCGTAAAGGAGATTGTGGAAATAAGGGACATAGACAAGGAAACAGGCGCAGCAAGGACGAATAAGGCGTTTACATGGCTGCCGTCAAGCGACGAGTTCGAGTACAAGGGCGGCTCGTGGGTGCTAACAGAGCTTGCAAAGGAAAGCGGCACTTCAATGAATGATGTGATAAGGGAGGTTTCAAAGCGCAAGGCCATAATCGAGTGGATGCTGAGGAATAACATAACAAGGATGGAGGAAGTGGCAAAATACATATACATGTACCACAGGGACCCGGCGAAATTCGAAAGAATACTTAGAGGGGACAACGAGCCTTTTCTTTAGCTTTTCTTTATAGGAAAAAACCGGGAAAAGAAAGATCTGCAACTATAGCGAAAGACATAAATATTTGAACAAATAGTAAGTTCACATAAAGTTCAATCTCAAATGAACTTACTATAAAGTTGCATCCCATGATAAGTTCATGAATAAAATATATTGAGAACTTTGATTAACATATGCTTGTCAAAGTTCACAATAAGGACTTTGGATAAAATGGATATTATTCAAAGTCCTCTATCTTATAGTAAATTTCATTGGTAATTGAACTTTTACAATGAGTTTGCTATATATAAATAGCATTAATAAAAGTTCAAAAATTAACGCTATTTACTATTAATTGAAAGTTCTTTATGAGCTCCAGAGGTGTATGGCGCCTAAGGGCATCTGTTCGCTATTGGAGTATTGTAAAGACCTTATTCAAGTAATATCAGAAGGTAAGTTCTTTATGAGCTCCATTTCTTTGGAGTATTGTAAAGACCTTTCTTCGTAAGAAAGGCATTTACTATGGAACGAAAAAAAACATGCATACCCGGCGTGGACCAGCTGATAGAAGGTGGTATACCGGACGGCGACCTTGTGCTGCTCAGCGGGACCTGCGGCGCGGGCAAGACGATATTCGGCCTGCAGTTCCTGTGCATGTCTGACGAGCCGGGGATATATGTCAGCTTTGAAGAGGACATTGAAAAACTAAAAGACACTGCCGCAATGCTCGGATGGGACGCCGACAAGCTGGAAAGGGACAAAGGGCTAAGCTTTTTGAAATACGACCCGTTCAAAATAGAGGATGTTTTCGACATAGTGGAGAGCAACATACGCGAGATAAAGGCCAAGAGGGTCGTGATAGACTCCATTTCCGCGCTCGGCATATATGAAAAAGACCCCGCAGAGCTCAGGAGAATGATACTGCAGATAAGCTCGATGCTGAGGAAGAACTCGTGCACGTCCATAATGATAAGCGAGACCATGCCCGGCACCCTGAAACTTTCGAGATTCGGCGTGGAAGAATTCGTCTCGGACGGCGTGATATTGCTTCACAACTTCTCCATAGGCGGCGAATACAGGAGGGCGCTCAGCATATGGAAGATGCGCTCGACAGAGCACTCAAAGAAAATACACCCCTACAAGATAACGCACAAAGGCTTCATTGTTTACCCGGAGGATACTGTGAGAGTCGTGAAGTGAAATCCCCATCATCTTTTTACTATAAATATCTTTGCTTCCAAGTAGGCAAATGCCGGCACCATATACGCGAGGATACAAGCACACGGGCGGAAAAGGCCACGAAACTGTTGTAAACTGCGACTTCTGCGGGAAGAAGGTGCCAAGATGGAAAACTTTTGTCACGTACAAAGGCTTCAGGATAAGCGACCCGGTGCTGAAGAAGCAGATAGACCCAAGATTCACGTCAATGTTCTCAAGAAAAATGTACGCATGCCCCTCATGCGCAAGGTACAGGGGCATCGTCAAGATAGGCCGCAGCAGAAAGAGCAGACACAGCAACCAGCGGTACTAATAAATAACACAGTATGATTATAATGTGAAACAGCTTTAGCACACTATTTTTTTCATATTATATCTTCTTCTATGCCTGCTCAGTTCCATAGTTAGTGACGCATTGAGTAATTTATGTTTCATGAAATTTGGAAATTTGTTGTATTTTGTAATGCCAATTTTACCCTCCATTACAAATTCTTCATAATCCTCATTGCTCATTTTTTCCAGTAAAATTCTTCTTTTAAAGCCTTCAAGCAGTTCATGCTCGAATTCAGATTTCCATAACTTATTGTAATTCTTTTTTTCGACAATTGATTTTGATGCAAGGATGCCTGATAAGAGCGCATACTTTATACCAAATCCCCTTGAAGGGTCAAGAAATCCGGCAGCAGCTCCGATAACTTTCTTGCCATTTATTATGGCTGTTTTAGGTATGTTAAAATATTCAAAACCTGATGTATGCCTCAAAAACGTAGCCCCTTCTAATATTGTTTTTACTACAGGATTTTCTTTTATAAAATTTTCGAACAAATTAGGTATTGGACAGCCTATGTCGAATGTTGTGGCTGCTATTGTTATTTCATTGCCATAAGGAACAACATATATGTAGCCTTTTGGACAATATTTGTTATCCATGAAAAAGAGTATCTTATCTTTTTCGACATTTGCATCGGCATATATGGATCCATACGCCCACACATTATTATATATGCCACCAATTGAAATTATGTCTATCTCTTTGGATCTGGCATCCACATATGAATTAAATACTATATTTACTCCCGATTTTACAGCTTGGGCGTACAACTGATATTCCAGTGAAGTCTTGTCAGGTCCACGTCTCACAGAGTAAAAAAGCGGCTTTCCGTTTTCAGTATGCACCTCCATTTTCTTTCCTGAAGGCGCATATTTATCTATTTTATATATTGGTTCGGCATGATTAATTTTTATACCGTTTTTATCAAAAAATTCCAGTTGGTCATAATTGTTTTCGTAATTTCTGATAGCCTGTTCGTCATTGACTATACCACCTACAAAATCCCGCTTTTCGAACACAGTGACATTTACGCCAGCCTGAGCAAGTTTTATCGCAGCAGTAAGGCCCGCAACCCCAGCGCCAAGTATTTTAATGTCCATGGCTACGATTTGTTAATCAAGTTTTATAAGATTGATTCTAAAATACTAGCATGGTCAATGTAAAGGTTTTTATTGAACTGACCGTGCCACAATACTTAATTATAACGCTTATTAGCCCCATAGCAGCATGGCTACTAATAACGGGCATTACTTTTAGTTTTGAACTTTTACTTTCGATGATTTCTCTTTCATTTGCAATGCTTGGTTTCAATACATTGAATATGATTTTTGACAAGGATTTGGACAAAATAAATAAGCCTTTAAGACCTTTACCATCTGGACAAATCTCAGTAAAAAGAACTTTGTTATTTATGTTTGTGTTTTATGCAATAAGCCTCCCTATAGCGGCACTTGGTGGCATTAAATTATTCCTTGTAATTATTGCTTTTATTGCTATATCATTTTTTTACACAAATCCTATTACTCGTATAAAGAAATATTTTTGGTCTTCAAGTATAATAGGTGCCTTAATTTATGGAACTTTGCCATTCATGACAGCATGGGCTATAAGTAACAAACCTTTGCCTTGGATATTTTTATTTTTCTTCACATTTCTAATATTTTTTATAGCACCATCAAAAGATATTGAAGATATTGAAGGGGAAAAAAAAACATAAAATTAGCTCTATTCCTATAATTATTGGAGCAAGGAATACAATAAATATAATAATATTTGGATTTATTGGTTTGTTATGTGT
>JACQNW010000051.1 GCA_016202845.1 Candidatus Aenigmatarchaeota archaeon | reverse complement strand
TTTATTAAAATAATAAAAAAAGTAAATTTCAGCTTTCTGGTAAAAAGCTGAAATTTAGAATTATACATTTCGGGGGAAATGCTTTTTCTATAGAAAAGTAGTTACATGACATATATAAAGTATTCGATTTAGTCGAATACGATTTCACGATGTATGTTTCAAAAAACATATATCAAAGAGAAAAATCTCAGGAAAATGCAAATAATAGTGATCTGGCTTAGCGAAATCCGAACTGAACGACACAAACAACGTTCAACCAAAAAGAGTAGGGTATTGCACCAATGTCGCTTAAACCGACATCCTACAATTCCAAAAATTGTAGGGCATATTTTATATGCAGCGTGCAGTATGGAGTCTTCACGCCGAGACGGTAGGAGCGTTTTCGGCTTTGGATTGGTAGGCGAAAGAAAGTGCACGCATAAGGTTATAAGTGATTGACGCCAGAGGCGTCTGTTCACTCAGAAGGAGCAAAGAAACCGACACAAAGATTGCTTCATCCTCATAATTATAACCCCCAAAGAAAGATCGAAGCAAGGTTATGACGCGTAAGGCGTGAGTCCTTGATTCTGTCCTTGAATCGTGTGTTTATGAAAATCGCCTGCCAATTTCCTTTATAATTGAATGGAATTTTGATATAATTATCATTGTTCCATCAGGAAAAGAAGTGGATGAGAAGAAAAACCTAAGTTTTTCGCTCATGAGGTGGTGAAATGGTCATATCAAGCAAAAAGGTGGTTGTTACGACAAAAGTAGTAAAGATTAAAGAAAGAGTAATCAAACAGAGGTACATGGGAAAAGAAGTTAAGTTCCTTGTGTTTGACATATGCGAATCAATGTACGCAGAAGCCAATGTGACTGTTAATATGTATCGCGAAGTCTGGGTCCAGGACGAGGAAAACAATATAGACCCTCAGCTTGACCATGGCGATGAAGGCGAAATCGAAGTAGAAGCAGAGTAATTTTTTATTTTAATTTTGATTCTTGGCAATTTATATAGCTAATTCTATAATTCTAGGAGAGACCGACATACTAAAGTATGTCCTTTGGTTTAAGCCGAGGTAGCTCAGTACAAATCCCTTTCTTGTAAGAAAGGTGTTTGTATTTCCCAAAGAACAGGTGAAATGCAAATATTAGTTACAAAAGGATTTGGGAGAAGGTAGAGCGCCTGACTCATAATCCATCCCTTTCTTTCAAAAAGAAAGATTTGGATCAGCCAAAAATAAGCTGATTATGAGTTTTGAGATGAAAAATTAAGTCTTCATTTATGACAAAGAAATGAGATATCAGGAGGCCGTGGGTTCGATACCCATCCTCGGCATATAAAAAACTTGCAATTTAAAGTAAAGTATGAAAGCATTGGATGTTGTTTATAACGACAGTGGAATAATAGGAACTGCCAGATACAAAGAAACTGAATGGACAGACGAACAAATGGCAATACACGCGCTGGATTATGCAAAATATCTGGAAAGCCAAGGATTCAGGCATGGTGGAACTCCAGAATTATTTTTAGGGAGGGTAGCGCAAAGCGGCATGTACGCATTCTTTTGCGCTGATACATTGACAGATGTGCAAATGTTTCTGACAAAGGATGAATTGTCAGGTCAATTAACAAATGCTCAGGCTTATAGCTAATTGCGCAGCTTATACTTCATATAAGCGCAATTATCTATAAGGAGTTTGTGCGGTATGGTATAAGCTGCGCAAACGACTATAAATCTATTCTACTTAATGTTATCATAAGGGTGAACTTTATGCAGCTTACAGCAGAAATCAAGAAAGGGGAAAAATACTATGTCGCAAGGTGCAAAGAGCTAGGTGTGACTACACAAGGAAAAACAGAAGACAAAGCAAGGAAAAACCTAAAAGAAGCAGTAGAACTGCACTTAGAAGCCATGGTAGATTACATGATTGAGCATGGAAAGGTTCACATAGAGAAGGGCAAAATAATAGCGTAACAGATTGATTTTTATGAGACTGCCTGTGATCTCAGGTAAAGAATTGATAAAAATTCTTTACAAAAAATTTGGCTTTCGTCCCATAAGGCAAAAAGGCGACCATGTAACCATAACAAACGACAAGAATTTTGCCACTGTTCCTCTTCATAAAGAACTCGATATTGGAACACTGCAAGGCATTTTGGAAGATTGTGGAGTATCAAGGGAAGAATTTTTATCAGCTTATCAACAGCTGTGATTTTACTTTTTCTATCCGAATGCCGTAACTTGTCATCTGGTTTTGTGTGCATCCTCGGCATTTTTATCTTATGAAAAGAAATAATTCTTATGAAGAAACATCAAGTCATTATCCGTCTCATGAAAAAGAAAGATCTCAAAGAGCTTGCGAAAGCCTACACGAGAGCTTACTCTATATATAACAAATGGGAGCACTGGAATGATGAAAGGTCGTACGCTCTTTTAAGCTACTGGCATAAACGCCAGCCTGATTTGGCCTTTGTTGCAGAACTTGACAAAAAAGTTGTAGGCGCATTTGTCGCAGGCATAAAGCCATGGTGGGACGGGAATCACCTTGTAGATGGCGAGCTTGTTGTTGATCCTGATTATCAAAAAAAAGGTATTGGAACTTTGTTATTAAAAAAAGTGCTTGAAAAATCACTGTCAAAATACAATGCCAATGAATGGGAAGCAACAACATTCAAAAAGACCAAATTTCCGCTTAGCTGGTATACAAGATTAGGATTCAAAGAACATAAAGAATGGACCATTATTGGTGGAAATATAAAAGAAGCTCTTAAAAAAATGTAAATGTAATATACTTTTCTTTCCCCGAGGGGTGTCTTTGCAGACAAGGTTTTTAAGTCGCAAAAGAAAGGGCTCATTTCTTCCCTATTAAAGTCGCCTGCGCAAGCAAAGCTTCTATTTGTATTAATGGATTAGAGCCTTCTGTAATCCTGAACTCGTATTCACCTGTTTTTTCTATCAGCTCTAATTTTTTCCTGTCGTCTATCTGCATGGAAAAAATTTGCCTGTGTATTTCTCTGATAATATCTTCTCCGGCAAGACCCTTCTGAAACAGGAGGTCCATTAAAGTTGCACGGGCGGATTTGAAGTCTCCCGACACAGCATTTTCAAGCATTTGCCTGATTGCACCTGGGTCGGCCGCATTGATTGCCTCGTAAATCAGTTTCTCATCTATCAGCTTGCTGCCGGAAGATGCTGCAGCCATCTGAAGTATATTGATGGATTTTCTCATGTCCCCCTCTGACATTATGAATATTGCTTCCAGTGCCTTGTCATCAATTTTTACATTTTCTCTCTGAGCAACGCCCTTTATAGCATTCATTAATTCATCTTTTTTCAATGCTGCGAAGCGAAACACAGCGCATCTGCTTTGTATTGGAGGTATTATCTTGCCAGAATAATTGGCAGCAAGGATAAATCTGCAAATATGCGCATAGCTTTCCATTGTTCTTCGTAAAGCATGCTGCGCATCTTTTGTAAGAGAGTCAGCTTCGTCAAGGTAAACTATCTTGAAAAGTCCGCTTATCGGCATGGTCCGTGCAAAATTCTTTACCTTGACTCGTATGGTGTCGATCCCTCTTTCATCAGAGCTGTTCAGCTCTAAGAAGTTTGAATGCCACTGGTTTTCAAAAAATTCATTTGCTAAACATAGAGCAGCTGTTGTTTTGCCGACACCTGCAGAGCCTGCAAACAAGCAGTGTGGAAGTGATTTTTTTTCCACAAAAGCTGACAATTTCTCTATAATATTCTTCTGGCCCACTATTTCACTCAATTTCCTGGGCCTGTATTTTTCAGTCCAGATTGATTGAAATGCCGATGAATCGACGCCTTTGGCGTCAGTCTGTTTTGTCATTTGTGTTCCTTTTTGGAAAGCAGAATTAACATCAGGTTCAGGATCCATGGACATACTACTAGCCTAAACTTTTTATAGCAGAGTTCATTGCAGCTTTATTTTTATACCAAGAGTATAATAATTATGAGAAAATTGATTGTGGCTGTAATTATTGTTTCATTCCTGATCCCTTTAGCTCAGGCAAGAATACAAGCCCAAGGAGAAGTTAACCCAAAAACTGTTTCAGAAATAACGGTCAATATTATTCAACAGGGATCGTTGGAGATAACAGGAGCTGTCGAAAGGGCGAATTTGACTTTGTTCATCCCTCAGGAAGGCGTAACCTTTCAGGGGATTGATGCTGACGGTGATTCAGCGCACGAATATATTTATGACCAGTATGGAAACAAAAAGGTCCTGATAAAGTGGAATAAGCCGTCTGGCACAGTAAACTATAGAATAACAACAACTGTAAAAAATACTGCTAAAAAATTTATGCCAACAATTTCCGTGGGAACAAATCCTGATCCATCATTTTTGCAGCCAACAAAATCGATTGTAATAAATGACGAAATAAGAAAATTTGCTTTCCCGTACGACAAGTCATGGCAACGAGTAGCCGACATGACGACAGATGTCTACAAGCTGCTCGAATATGACATTTCAATGGTTGGACAAAGGAAAAGCAGTGATTGGGTTTTTGAGAACAAAAGAGGCGTTTGCGTAGAGCACGCCAATCTGCTTACCGCAATGCTGCGGGCAGCTGGCATGCCAACTAGATATGTAACAGGCTATGCTTACAGCGTGGTTGATGATCGGCTAATAGGCCACACATGGGTGGAAGTCCTTGGATCAGATGGCAGCTGGGTCTCATTTGATCCGACATGGCTGGAGGGAGGATATTTGGATGCCACGCACATCAAGACAGCAAGCTTGCCTGACGACGCACAAGAGGATGTACTAACATACTTTGGAACAGGAACAGTAAAATGGAAGCGCGGTGCTCTGAATTCAGAATATGCAGGATCTGCAACAGGCGATTTGTATTCAGACACAATAAACATAATTGACTTCAAGCAAACAGATGTCACGACGTTCAATATTCAAAACTCTGATGTAGTGCCATTTGATGGTGCAGCCTATGTAAAAGCCGCAGTATTTTCCGATTCGTGCCTTATAAGCAATGTAAAAGTGTCTGCATGCGTTGATGCAAGCAAGAACCCTGTATTTAGAATTTCAGACCCGGAACAGATAATTTTTTCATGCAAAGAAGACTCATCGCGTTCTTCAGAAGTGGTCTGGTTTTTGCAGGAATCATCAAAGCAAAACCAGCCGTACAACTGTCCTATAACAATATATGACCAGTTAGGTTCAGAAAGAACAGTTCAAATAGGTGTGGAAGGGCACGAACAGCAGAAAAATATTTTCATATCAGGCCCGGATATTGTTGGAGTGAATGAGCGCTTTACAATTAGGTCATCAGAAAATTCAAACTTCATATTCTATTCCCCAGCGCTTGGCACGCATGACTTTCCAGAATGGGACTTGGCCATAAACAAGCCGGGAAATTATAACTTCTCATTGTGGGCCGGCAATACCCTGGCAACAAAAACAATTTCTGTTGTGGAAAAAAAGGAATTTGAAATATCGATTGATGCGCCAAAAAATGCAACTGTAAATGCGCCAATGATAATTTCGGTGAACGTAAAGAACCTTTTGGATGCAAAAAGCCTGACAGTAAAGCTGGATTTTGAAGGCCAAACTTATGAAAAATTCATTTCATTGGGTCAAAATGAGCAGAAGGCTGTTTTCTATAATATAACAGCTTCTGCATCAGGCCAGAAGCAGATAGCCGCCTCAGCCATAGGAAATTCAATTGCTACAACATCAAGAATCATCCAGATTTATGATCCTGCTGCAGAAAGCAAGAATCCTTTCCAGTTCATTATTGATTTCTTTTCAGCTATAGCTAATTTCTTCGGGTCTCTTTTCTAATGAATAAAAAGATAAGTGCTAACTGAAATAATGCAAATACATCCTACAGCATTCATCCATAAAAATGCAGTCATTGAAGGCGATGTGGAAATTGGAGAAGGTTCAAGCATTTGGCCCTGTGCTGTGTTGAGAGCGGATAATTGAATGGTGCAGTTATCGGAAAAGATTGCATGATTGGTGCAGGCGCTATAGTGACTGAAAATAAAGTTATTCCTGAAAGATCCCTGGTTCTTGGAGTTCCGGGCAAGATCATTAGAGCATTGACAGAAGAAGAAATTTCAAAGCTGAGAGATAATGCCAAGATGTATATAAATCTCGCAAAAGAAGGAAGATAATGGCTGGAGATTCAAAAAGAAAAATAAACAACCATGTTGTTGGGGTGCTTGTTATCATATTTGCAATTTATCTCTTACTCATAAACGCGCCAAATTACGTCGGATATATTGCTTTGCTGCTGGGCATTGCGCTTGTAGTAAAGCCTAATGCGGTTAAGCATTTTGCTTACCACGAACGAAGCAAAGCTTCTTCGAGGTCTCAGAAAGCAAAATTTTCTGCAGATCATAATGAAAAATCAAAATCTAAAAGGGGACGCAACGCCAAAGGCGTCTATGCACTTTCGAACCCTAAGAAAAAAGGATTTTCCAAGAATAAGAGAGATCGCAACTGAGAGTTGGATCTGGTCGTATGATTATTTGCCGGCGGCAGAACTGACCAAACTTGTTAGCAAATACTATTCTGATAAAAGCCTGGAAAAATCTTTTGAAAATGTAAAAGCTGGAAAAGACTGCTTCGTTGTCGCTGAAATTAACAAAAAATCAATAGGCTTTATTCATGCTGGAATGAAAGGCACAAAAAAGGGAGAGCTTTATAGATTCTACTTAGAAATAGATTACATTGGTAAAGGCATAGGAAAGCAGCTTCTGCAAAGAGCTGAAAAGTTTCTCAAGTCAAAAGGTTGCAAAAAATATTTTACTTTTGCAAACAAGCATGGCAAAAGGGCACCCGAGTTTTATATGTGGAATGGCTTTCAAAGGGTTCCTGAGAAGGACGAGTATGATGAGTTCAAAAAATATGGAAAGGTTCTGTGGTGCTTGGAGAAGGAGCTATAGCTTTTCAAAACTCCATCCTTGCAGCTTGACAATTTCCCTGAGTGGTTTGGAGTAGAACTTGGCAGTCTTTCCATTTTCAAATGCCACAAAAGCAGGTGCGTCATGGCTGAGCTTCTTTTCTCCTGTCAGCATATTTTTATGTGTTTCTTTGAATTTTGCCAACTCATCACCGATAAAAAACCCCACATGTTCCAGTCCTCTATGAGTACCCCTCCGAAAGTGGAAACATAACGGCTTTGCAATGCACATAGAATGGGTTGTAATACGTTGGCTTTAACCCTACTTTCGGAGGTACTATCTATATTTCTATTCCTTCATCGACAACTTGCTTAACTATAGTTATTTTTTTTCGTTGCTTTTCAAATTCGTCAGGCGAATAGCAGAGAAAATCAACCGGATATCTTAGACTCCAATAGTCATCTTTGCTGACATTTTTTTTGAACATTCTTAGCTTATCTATGATAGAGTTTCTTCCGCCCATTTTAATACCTCCTTGGAAATTTTTAGAAAATCAGAAACTTTTTCTTTAATACCATAGCGTGGTCTTTTTCTGCCTGAGCCAGCCATCTTTTGGTTTCCTCTTTCATGCTGATAATTATGATGCAGGCATTTTTATAAGTTGAAATATGCCCTGACAATTTTATACGCAGCACAGTCAGGCCTGTCGCCAATAGCAACAGCCAATGTAAAATTTTTTGGCAAAGCTGGAGAACCTTGCCGACTTTCAGGCAAATGAGTGACCCTATCCATCCCTTCAAAAACAACATCGTCAGAATGCGCCAAATTTCCCAGTTTGCCTGAAAGGGCATACTGCCACGCTGAAATAAACCCTTCAACACGACTTCTTTCACCGCTTTCAACAAGCTTGTCTAAATATTTAACAACGTCCTGCATTGTATAGCTATGGCCAAGCGGCGCCTCAAGCTCTTTGGGTATATCTTGACCATATGTCTTGTATTCGACTCCAAATTCCATGGCAACAGGGAATAAGCCTGAAACATGGTTTTTTATTTCAATCCTAAAGCCGCATCTGTCAAGAGGCTCCACGCGCGGCTCATAAGGGTCGATATAAGCCGCGGCACGGTAAACATTACTTGCAAACTCGCTACCAAGCGGACGGCCTCTTTCAGCTTCGTCTTGTTTGATAGCGCGTTTGAGCGCTCTCTCCCACTTGCCAACTCTTTTTTTCTTATATCCTCAATAACCCAGGCAGTGTTTTCCCCAATATAAGAAGCAGATGTTATGCTATTGCCGTTTTCCTCCCAGTGAAACATGCTATCTAACGCGACTGTCACAACGCCTGACACGCTTTCGATAAATTCACTGGCATTCATATCACTAACAAGTAGTGTAAAGATATTTAAAGCCGACTGCCTGCTAACCAACTATCAGCTTCCAAGTATGGCCATCTCTTGTTCTGTCAAAGGAGCAATGCCAGAAGCTTTCATGTTTTGTTCAACTTGCCACTCTGTCTTTGCGCCGGGTATTACAGTTGAAACAGAATCAAACATCAATATATAGCGAAGAGCTATCTGAGACAAAGTCACAGACGACAGTCTTGATTTAAATCTGTCTTCTATCTCTTCGACCAGGGCGGTGAGTTCTTCTACGTACTGCGATGGCATCCTGCTCCGTATATCCCCTTGCTCGAACTTGCTTTCTTTGTCAAACTTCCCGGAAAGGAATCCGTTTGCCAAAGGCTCTCTGACTATAATTCCTATGCCCATTCTTTTTGCGCTTTCCAGTAGTTCATAATTTCTTGGATCGATCATGTTGAATACACACTGGATAACATCTGCATGTTCCAAAGCAGCGACTCCTTCGTCCAAGCTGTGCACAGAAACGCCTACCAGCTTTATTTTTCCTTCTTTCTGCAATTTCCTGAGGGGCTTGAAAACTTCCCCTTCTTTGATCATCTTCAGCGAAGGATTGTGCAGCTGATAAATGTCAATGTAATTTGTCTTAAGCCTTCGCAAGCTCTGCTCAAGCGCAAATTCTATGTATTCGGGAGAAAAATTTACATGTCCCCATCTGGAATCATTGTACATGTAAGCTCCTCCGACTTTTGTTGCAATTATGACTTTTTCTCTTACTCTTCCTAACGCCAATCCAAGCAGCTCTTCGCTGTGCCCATGGCCATATACATCGGCCGTGTCAAAAAAATTACACCCAAGTTCTAACGCTTTCTTCACAGCCTTCAGGCTTTCCACATCATCTGTATGACCGTAAGAATTGCCAAACTGGTTGCCACCGATAGCCCAGCAGCCCATCCCGATTTCACTGACCTTGATATTTTTTATTTCCCTGTATTTCATTGGCGTAAGTTGTCCATTAGATTTTATAAAAGCAGCTAAGCAATTATTACCATGTTAATCTCAATTTCAGGCACACCCGGCACGGGGAAAACAGCAGTAGCTAAAGAGCTTTCCAGGCAGTTGAATGCCAGCATAATAGACCTGAAGACTGTTGCCAGAAAGCTGCCATTCATGTATGACAAGAAAAGAAAATCATTGGTCGTGGATCCAAAGCTTTTACAGGGGGCAGTAAAAGACGCAGTAAAGGATGAAAATTTTCCCATCTTGCTTGAAGGTCATTTGGCCCATTTATTAGATTCAGAAATAGTTATTGTCCTGCGCACAAATCCTGTTGTGCTTGAAAAGAGATTGCAAAAAAGAAAATGGTCTGGTGCAAAGATAAGGGAAAACATCGAGGCAGAGATGCTGGATATTATTGTCGCAGAAGCAATTGAAAAGCATGGAAAAAAAGAAATTATAGAAATAGATTCGAGCAAGAAAACCCCAAAAGCCATAGCAGCTTTGATTGTCAAATTGATGAAAAATCCTAAGCAAAGAATTAAATACGCTACAGGAAAGATAGACTGGTCTGAAAAATACAAGAAATTGCTGATAGATTGAGGTCTTATAGAAAATCTCATTGATAATTGAACTTTTCCAATGAGTTTGCTATATGGAAATAACATTAAATAAGTTCAAAAATTAATGTTATCTGCTATTATTATGGCAATTTTACGAACTGCTCTGCTGTTAGGAACGCTCACTGCAATTTTTCTTCTCGTCGGCTACATATTTGCAGGAATAGCCGGCGCAACAATAGCTCTTGTGCTAGCTCTGCTGCTGAATTTTGTCTCATACTGGTATTCTGACTCTTTCGTGCTGAAGCTTTACAAGGCAAAGAAGTACGAGAACAAAAAAATCCAGGCGATTATTGAAAAAATTGCAAAAAAAGCAGAAATCCCTGTACCGCCTCTTTACATAGTTGACATGAAAGTGCCAAATGCTTTTGCCACCGGGCGCAGCCCAAAACACTCCGCTGTTGCAGTAACCAAGGGGTTGATGGATACGCTTACAGACGAGGAAATAGAGGGTGTCTTGGCGCATGAGATGTCCCATATCAAAAACCGCGATACATTAGTTTCAACAATGGCAGCAACGATAGCCGGGGCGATTTCGTGGCTGGCTTATGCGTTTTATTTCAGTAACAATGAAGAAAAAAGTCCGCTAAGTTTTGTCTTTCTTTTCATACTTGCGCCATTTGCTGCTATGTTGATTCAACTTGCAGTATCAAGAAGCCGTGAATACGGTGCAGACAAGACAGGCGCTATGATGGCAGATCCGCTTAAGCTGGCAGACGCACTGGAAAAGATAAGCGCCTCTGCAAAATCCATGCCTATAGCAGGCAATTCTTCTACAGCGCACTTGTTCATAATAAACCCGTTCAGGGCAGGCGCATTAACAGGCCTTTTTAGCACTCACCCAAGTACAGAAAGCAGGGTAAAAATACTAAGGGCTATGAAAAAGTAATTTTTAATACTCTTTCCATGATATTATTTTATGCTGATGCAGGTTCTGGAAATAATCCATGGCGGTTCAACTTACAGATTTCACATACCGTCTGCAGGCCAATATCCGGGTTTGAATTATTCTGCTCTAAGCGCCATTGTACAAAAAGGCAACAAAGAAATACAAGCCTAGCATGAAGCCGAAGGCATACTCGATGTTGGATTATCCATAGTTGTCAGAAACCAAAAAGAACTTGAAAGGGTGCCTAGTTATGTTGGAATAGCAACAGTGGTATCACAGGCATATTCTGTAACAGGCCGGAGCATTCCGCCGTCAGAATCTATCAGGGCGGCATGATATCTTTTTATACGTTCAAGGCGATAATATATTGCAGCAGGTTTAATTTTATTATCTTTATGACTTATAGCAAGCACAGAAATAGAGCAGACGCCTTAATTCGCCTTTTTATACCTTTGGCATTAAATTTGTTTGATAATACTGAAGTTAGGCTTCTAAGATCACACCATTTCTTTGGAAGATTAAAGAACCTTTCTTCGTAAGAAAGGGGTTTTAATGGGAAAGAAAATAGCAGAACCGACAGCAAAGAGATTGTTCGAGAACATGTTCATATGCGTCAAGTGCAATGCTAAGATGCGCGCGCAGCCTGACAAGGTAAAGAAAGGAAAAGTAAAATGCAGGCACTGCGGATCAAAAAAACTTCGCCTCAAGGCAAAAGAACGAAGAGGAATGAAATAAAGGCCATATGAAGACAGGAATTTTGAAAGACATCCACAAGAAACCCACAACTTTAGTTGTGGGTAATCTGAGGGGATTTCATGAGATTTATAGAAAAACTTGCAGCAAACACCCTGCTTTCAGCTTCCATGGCTGCCGCAGGGATAAATACATTAGAACTTCTTAATACGCTCTACGATGCAAAGCATGGCATGAATCCGCGTCAAATAAGCGCGCTCAATGAACCTGTGCTCAATGAACCAAATAAAACTTTGTATAAAGCGATTTCTTGGATAGGAGAGCCGGGCAGGATGCTTGCTTACAGTTTAGTGGAAGAACAGCCAAAAAGAATAAGCCAGCACACGCATTATTGACACCGCAAGGGAATTTTATGGGAAAAATAGATGAATACATAAAAACGCACAACTGCAAGCCAAAAGAGCTTGTTTACCACACGTGGCGCGATGCAAAGAATGCTGAAAAAAAACCTACAGGAAAAATAAGAGTGCTTGTGGACAAGGATATGGTTGCCAGGGTAGAATACACATGCCCGGAATGCAAACACCAGGCTTATGCAGAGCAGCCATGGAAAAGGCCTTTTTCTATTAAATGCGCAAAATGCAGCTTCAAGATAACAGTGCCAAAGATGAAGGACGAGGCAAAAAGGGAAGCGAAGTCCCAACCGGCAGAAGAAGGAAAAGAATAATGATCAAGCGCATTTGTCGCGCTCAGAGCTTATCCGCGCGAAAAGCAGGATGCAGCGCTTAATTTGTTCTACGCAGGCGACACCGGTCACAGGGAAGCTGCGCTGCAAAAAGGCTTCCCGAATGGCATGTATGTAGCAAAAGCCATGGGCAGGGTGTTGAGAGTCCCATTGCTTTCTGCCAGCAAGCTTGCTTGTTCCTAAAGTTTTTGCAGAACATAGAAATGTAAAAGCACATGTGCTTGCTAAAAACTACAGGTATGTTATAAATGTAATGAGGATGCCTAAAGCAGATTAACCGTTCAGCCTCTTGTATAAGATGTCGATGTTCTTCCTGCACACATAGTCGTGATGCCTGAATCCCCCGCCCATGGACTTTGGTATGTGCATGAGCTCATGGATTATTGTCTTAATCTTTTCCTCTTTGCCAAGCTCGTCAAAATTTTCGCTTATGACTTCAATGACATAATGGGCATTTACATCCAGCGCTTTCTGCATGATTCTTGGCAATGCATGGCATCTGGCAAGAGTTCTTCTAGATTTGGAACCTCTGCTCCTTATGAACCGTACCCTTGAAAAATCATGATTTATGCTAAGCTTGTCTGCTATGATTTTTGAAACAGATTCAATGTCAGGAGCGGGTTCGTATTTTATGCCCATGGCACTAATTGTCTAAAAAGTTATTTATTGCTTGACCCAGCCATATCTCATAGCATCTTCGCCTGTAAAACTATAGGGTTTTCCTGATTTT
>JACQNW010000049.1 GCA_016202845.1 Candidatus Aenigmatarchaeota archaeon | reverse complement strand
GATGTAGGCACACGCTTAACTTTTATGCCTTCTATACTCTCTTCTTTTGGCAGACTATGCTGAAGCGGTGCAACAACGCTGACATCGTGCCCCATATTTATTAGATGCCTAGAAATAAGCATAACCGTATTTGTTATACCATTAACTGTTTCTTCTGAAAAGAATGTTGTTGTTGGTATTGTTATTTTCATTAGTAAGGTAAAACTGTAAAGTATTAAATAGTATCTTCGAAAGTAAATTAGCGGATTAAAGGGGCTACTTACCCCAGTAACCCACTAATTGGGTTTTATGAAAATAGAACCCAACAAACTAGTATCATGACAAATTAATTTAGTTACTTATTTATACACCCTTGATACAATAGTACTGAATGAGTAGAAAAGAAATCAGGATAAACTTGAAAAGAAGCGAGAAAACTTTTTTGAAGGATTTTTTGAAGAAAGGCGACAAGAAGGCGCGTGCAATTGCACGGGCAAATATTTTGCTCTTGGCAGACAAGGGTATGAACACGGAAAAAATATCCGAAACCACAAATACACATAGGCAACGAATTTGGAGAACAAAAAAACGTTATGTGGAGGAAGGACTTGACAAAACGCTAAAAGAGAAACCGCGGCCGGGCCAGCCGCTGAAATACGCGGAGAAGCACAAAGCGGAAATCATCGCGTGCGCATGCACCAACCCGCCGAAAGGCAGAAAACGATGGACGATACAGCTGCTAACCGGTACGCTGAAGAAGAAAGGCAATTTCAAGACTGTAAATCGTGAAAGTGTGCGGCTTGTTTTAAAAAAACGAGGACAAAGCCTTGGCTAAAGAAGATGTGGTGCATTGGAAAGATCAGCAGCGAATACAGAAAAAGTATGTACGACATCCTTGACCTCTACAATGAGCCCTATAACCCGCTAAAACCCGTTATTGGAGTGGATGAGAAATCAAAGCAGCTTCTTGGCGAGGAAAGAGTGCCAATTCGCATGAAGCGCGGAACGACAGAAAAATACTACTACGAATATGTTAAGAATGGCACAGCAAACATTTTCATGACCATTGACTTCAAGGCTGGAAAGCGAATGGCTGAAGTGACCGACCACCGGTGCAAGCCAGACTTTGTGCGGTTTATACAAAGTCTTACAAAGCAATACCAAAATGCAAAGCTCTTGAGGGTCGTATTGGACAACCTTAACACACACTTCAAAAAATCGTTTACCGAAACATTAGGAAAGGAAAAAGCAAAGAAACTGCTGAAAAAGATCGAGTTCCACTACACGCCAAAGCACGCGAGCTGGTTAAATGTCGTCGAAATAGAGATCGGCGTCATGGACGCCGAATGCACTGGACGAAGAATTGGTGACAAGAAAACGCTAATGCAAGAGGTTGCCGCATGGCGCGCTGATCGGAACCGCAGAAAAAAGAAGATTGACTGGAGATTCACAAAAAAAGACGCTGATAGGAAACTGTCAAAGTACTATGTATAATAATTAAATTGTCATAGTACTAGCTGACCATTTTTATCAAACGGGCCATATTTTTTGGCGTATAGTATTTGTTCTTTATAATCCTTCTTGCTGTATAAATCGGATGTTTCATCAGGAACGCTCTTTTCTGGGATTTGTTATGGTCGTCGAACATCTTCATTGCCCAATTCTTTACGCCATCAAATTCCTGCTTAGTCATGTATTTCATGAAAAAATTATCGGGTGACTGGTGATAGAAACGTGACCAATCTATATCTTTTGGTAGAAGCCCCATTTCCAAGCATTGATAATATATTTCAGAATCTGGATATGGTGTTAGTACGCTTAATACTGCATTGAAAGGCTGTGTTTCTTTCATAACCTTGACTGTTTCCATTATGTCCTCTTTTGTTTCTGTAGGAAACCCCATCATGAAAAATGCAGAGTATATCACCCCGTTGTCTTTGATTATCTTTGCAGCATTGTATATTTGCTCTGGAACAATTCCTTTCTTTATATCCTTCAATATTTTTGCAGAACCTGACTCAATACCTACAACTATACCCGTACAACCAGCCTGCTTCATTTTTTTAATAAGATCGTCAAAAACCAGATTGGCCCTTGTTTCACAACTCCATTCAACATCAAGTTTTCTTTCGATGAGCTCGTCACATATTGCTGTCAGGAATTTCTTGTTTATTGTCAGTAAATCATCCTCGAATACAAAATGGGTAGATCCATACTCCTTCTTAACGTATTCCATTTCGTCAACCACATTTTTAGGTGAGCGATAACGTACTTTCCTTGTCCATATTTTATTTGATCCACAATAATTGCATTGGTATGGACACCCTCGAGAAGCAAAAATTTTTCCGAATGCGTTTGAGTGATATGTTTCTCTATCCAACAACAAATGCCTTGCAGGGAATGGTATATCATCTAAATTTTCTATGAATGGACGGTTATCATTGCTTACAATGCTATTTTCTTTTTTGAATGATATGCCAAGAACGTTATCTAGAGGCTCTTCTGCCTGTATTTTTTGAGCAACTTCAACCATCGTGAGTTCTCCTTCCATTCGAACAGCTATATCGACATATGGGCTCTTTAGAACGTCATCAGGCATTATTGTTGCATGAACGCCTCCAAAAATAATTTTTGTATTAGGATTGAACTCTTTACAAATTCTTGCAACATTAAGCGCCGAGCCGAGTTTTGGTGTCCATACGTTTATGCCAACAATATCTGGATTTTGCTCCTTAACAACTTTTCTCACTTCATCCCATATAGGATCTGAAAGATCAGAAAGTATTTCCAAATATCTTTTATGGTGCTCCATCATTTCTCCGCCAGACATGTCAGATATTGCGCCTTTGTCGTGATCTGCATTGTAAATGCAGACATGGAAACCGTTTTTTTCCAGCACCCCTCCAAGGTAGCTTAAACCAAGAGGAAATGCATCCAACTCTTCACCAAACAGACGATACCAGGGGGGGTTTATAAGAAGAATCCTCATAGTAAAAGCCTTCTTTTACAAAATAAGGCCTTTACAATACTCCAAGAAAACTGGAGATCTTGAAGACATATCTTCATTATTATTTTCATAATTATTCACCTTATTGTGCAACAACTTTCTCCTTAGCTTCAGCTGAATTTCCATTAACTGCTGCTCCGTTTTTCTTGAATTTGTACAAAAAACCCTTCTTATCAGGCTGCTTTATCGGGCCTGACAAAATGTGTTTTTTTTCCTCTTCTGAAATTTCAGATTTTTCTTTTTTGTGCTTTCTGATGGCTATTTTCGCAAGTGTTGTCCAGTAATCATAAGCATAGTATGGAACTCTTTTCCTGTCAACTTCCCATGCCACTTTAATTATCTGACCAAATTTACTAAACCACGAAATATCCTTGTTTCTTCCGTATAGGAAATAATAATTTTTACATCTTAAATTTGCCAATTTGTAAACAAATATCCTATCTTCTGCTGGATACTCTGGTGTATCAAAGAAAACAACAGGAGGGCATTGTACAAGTTGTTTTTCGACTGCTATTTCCTGTTTCAGTAATCTTCCATTTTTCATAACCCAGTCATAAAGCTGCATGCCAGGATAATATATAGCAACATTCCAATTTGCCCGTATACCAAGCTTTTCAACAAACTTTATTGATCTGAGATCTGATTCTTTTGTTGTATTTATGAGCCCTACTATTACAAATCCTCTAGTAGGAATTCCAACTTCTTTCAGTATTCTACAGCAACGCTCTATATCTGCTAGCTTTTCACCTTTCTGAACATACTTGAATGTTTCTTCATCTCCATTCTCTATGCCTATTGAAACTTCGCGGCATCCTGATTTCTTCAGCAAATACGCTAGTTCATAATCCACTTTATCAGCGCGTATGCCATCATACATCTCATAAGGGACTATAACATCCTGTTCTATCATTAATCTACATATTTCTTTTGCGCGATTCATATCAAGCGTGTAGTTGTCATCGCCTATTAGTACAGTTTTTGTTTTGTAGAAATCCCTGGCATGTTTAAATTCATCAACCACGTTTTGTGGTGAGCGTGTACGGAAGCGCCTTCGCGATATTGTTTTATTCGCACAGAACACACAATCATAAGGGCAACCACGAGAAGTAATTATTACATAAGTATCTATTTTTCCACCAAATTTGCCATGGAATGTATCAAAGTCTGTATAGTCCGGAAATGGCAGGTCGTCCAAATTTTTTATAAAATCACGAAATTTATTCTTAACAATCAGCCCTTTGGATGTGTCAGGTCCTTCTTCATTAAAATAAGCTATTCCTTCCATGTCTTTCCAATCTTTGTCTTCTTTTAGTCTTTCTATAAATTCAAGAATTGTTTCTTCCGCTTCTCCTATTGCTACCCAGTTTATGCAACCGCCGCCAGTCTTTAGCAATTCTTCGTAATCTATTGTTGCACCAGGTCCTCCAAGCATTATAGGAGCATTATAATGCTGTTTACATAATCTAGCTATTTCAAACACCCTCGGTTTATTGAACGTGAATATTACTGATATACCAATAACATCAGGTTTCCATTCAAGCATTTTTAGTGTTCTTTCCTCTATGTTGTCTCTATCGTTATTAACATCTAGCACTTTTAATTCATGACCATGCTGCTTCAAATGAGAAGCTATTGAAGCTAATCCTGCATTAAGCCCGTGTCCTGCACCTGGTGGGTCTATAAGTAAAACTCTCATGATAAATGCCTCTCTTTACAATTCTCAATTTTCTGGATCTTGAAAAGACATTGACTTCTATTATTACATCTATCTTTAAATTAATTTATGTGCATTTAAAATCTTAAACGCTACGAAATTTGTACTAACGTATGTTTTTTAGCTTATAATATTGAGTTTATTTCCTGCAAAGGTTTTGGCATAATATTTTTTGTACTAAGCAATTTGTCTGTCACCTGTTTAGCATTAACTATACAACCATCTGAATTGATGTAAACAAACTGTGCAAACCGTCCGCATAAATAAAGGGGTAAAGACTCACAATAGTCATTAACGATTTTTATTGAATTTGTATAGTTCAGATCATAAACAACATAAGCATACTTTGTCCTACAAACACGACTGTACGACAGCTTAGTCTTGTCTATAAGCTTGCGGTCATGCAAATCGTTAACAATATTTTCTACAACCTGCTTGTCAGAAAGTTTTGATATCTCATCCCCTTCATTGAAGGTAATTTCAGAAATTATAGACGTTTTGCCGTCCGGCGAAGATTTTAAAGTGTAGTTTTTCAGGTATATAAGCCTATGTGTGGGTGTAGACATTTCCGGTATGTACAACCAGTGCATATCGGTAGGCTCAGGATAATCAAAACCGAGCAAAACCATTATTATAGAATTGTATTTTAGTTTTGAAATTGCATCATTGACTTTTACCGGAAGTGTCATTGCATTTTGTAACGCAAATATTGGCATTGTAGAAATTATTTCGTCATATACTTTTTCTGTTTTACCGTCAGAAACAATCCATTTGCCATCCTGTTGCTCAACTTTCTGCACTTTATAATTAAACAATACCTTGTCCTTAACCTGTTCATAAAATGCCTCAGGTACAGATTGGTATCCGCCTGTTTCAGGATACTGAAAATTTAATTGATGTGTATAACCCTCAGTTGAAATGCCAATAGCAGATTTAATTATATCCTCCACAGGAGGTTTAGGTACTCTGCCGTCAACCCAAAACGTGTCCATTGTTTCTGGCGGGCAATTCCATATTTTTGTATTATATGGTATCATATAGCGTTCTGCAATACCCTTCCCAAAAGTTTGGTAAATCCAGTCTCTGAATGTTTTAGATTTTTCATATTTTTCATTTAAGGTTCTTATGAATTCCAGAAGGCATTCATAATTGTCTTCGGGCGACAGATCTGCAAGGCCGTTTTCAAAAGGATATTTTACAAAACGCCCTTTGAAAAGAATTTTTGTATTCCTTCTGACTGTAAGCAGATTTTTAACCAAAGAATTTACGAGTTTTTTGACTTCTGTGTCTTTTGTAAAGAAAATATGCCCCCCAGCTTTATCAAAGGTAAAGCCTTTGTCATTTCTTATAGACTGGCACAGGCCGCCGTATTCATTTTCTGATTCCAGAACTTCAAAACCTATCCCATTTTGCTTCAGGAAAAAGGCACAGGACAAACCTGACATTCCTGCACCCAATATCCCAACTTTCATAATACATCCCTTTTCTTTAAAGAAACTGTCTGTATCAACCCTAAAAGAACTGTGGTCTTTACAAACTTTACATCATATATATTAT
>JACQNW010000048.1 GCA_016202845.1 Candidatus Aenigmatarchaeota archaeon | reverse complement strand
GAAGCGCGTTTGTTCAAAGAAGGACGGAAAGTCTATGGTGTTAGGACGCCTGTTACAAGAAAAATAGCCAGAAAGTATTGGAAACATCTGCCAGCCAACGACGCAAAGCGTCCATACATTAAGGAAAAAAATGAAATATTCAAAATAAGTGAACAGCTTTTACTCTCAGGCTATCACGAACCTCTGACGATAGCATTCCAGTGGGCTTTGGATGTAAAAAATCAATATTCAGAGGAAGACTTTGCAGTTTTTGAAAAATGGCTGAAGAAATATGTGAATAACTGGGCAAGTTGTGATGATTTATGCTGCGGAGCATTTGGAATTTTCCTTTACAAATACCCAAAGTTTTTACCGAATGTATTTGCATGGACAAAAAGCAGAAACAGGTGGATGAAAAGAGCTGCAGTTGTTTCTCTTATCTATTCATTGAGGCGAGGAAAGTATCTCAAACAAGCCTTCAAAACAGCAGATGCCCTGCTGACAGACAAAGACGACCTTGTGCAGAAAGGTTACGGCTGGATGCTGAAGGAAGCGTCAAGAAATTATCAAAAAGAAGTTTTCAACCATGTCATGAAAAACAAGCAAATGACGCCGCGCACAGCTCTTAGGTATGCAGTTGAAAAGATGCCAAGGAGTATGCAGAGAAAAGCCATGAAATAAGCTGATTTATACTTTTAATTAAAACAACAAATATGCGAACTTATAATATTTTAGAAAGATATTCTACAAAAAGACGTATTGGTGACATAGGGGTAGTTTCTTTTTCAAGAGTTTACGGGCTTGCTGACGAAGATATAATAGGAGATATTGAAGCAAGAGACGCCGTGCAAGCACTTCTTGGCTATGTTGGTTTTGAGGTATCAGACGGAGTTATGGAGGTTGGAATTGGTGACAGGTCGCTGTACGTGTTTGAAGGATATCAAGGAAATCGATTGGGTGAAACTTTGATCCAATTATCTTTAGAGACTGCAAAAATAGCAGCAGAAAGAACAGGAAGAAAATTTAACACAACTGACGCATTTATTAAAAAGGGTGACGAAAGAATGAGGCACATACTTGAAAAGTTATGTTTTCAACGAGTAGAAGAGCACAGAAAAAAGGTAGAGGTTTATAGAATGTATTTTGAATAAAACACATCTGCAAGAAACCCATAACTAAAGTTATAGATATGATGGTATTTCATTCAAAGTCTTCTATTCTATACTTTTTTGAAACATATTATAAAAAGAAGTTGAGAGGATACAAAGGAAGCCCAACACAAAGCGCTTATTCGCTAAGTTGAAAAAGAAAGTTATTAGCTTAAGCTCTTTGCATCAAGTATGAAGTAAGTCCTATGCATGTCAATCCAACAACAGGCAGTTCTAAAAGATCTCTATAAAGAATCGGTTCAACACCAGCCCGTCTTAAAATATAGTCTGTGGCAAAGCCTGCAGCAACGCCAGCCACTAATCCAGCACTGCGACTTAGCATTTCGTATCGTGCCTGTTCCATCTGTAAAAATTGTATTAAATCTTTATAAAATTAAACTACTGAAATTGCGGGGGTGCTCGAGTGGCCAAAGAGGTAAGGTTGAGGGCCTTATGGGTTAGAGATCGAATGCCTTGTGCATTCTTCAGCCAATCCCTACGCGAGTTCAAATCTCGTCTCCCGCATGACACATATTGTATGGTGCGGTATTGATTGAAACACCTTTGGTGTTTCTGTCCGTACCAAGTCTGGACTTAGTCTTGATGAAAAATGCAAGACAAGGGTTTAGTATGGCACCATGCGATATTCATAATTATGCGTTAAAGTTGGAAAGAGAGCTAAAGAAAATAAGCATGTCTGAAACTATTTCTCCAAACAACAAGCTAGCGATAAGAGCCTTTGTAGACCACTGCTTTGCAGAAGGCTTAAGCAAAGGCAGGGTGCTGCGCTACCTGTTTGACCTGCAAACCATAGCCAAATATCTAGGCAAGGACTTTCAGGATGCCAAAAAAGAAGACCTCATGTCCATGATAGCAAAATTAGAGCAGACAGACTATGCAGAGCGCACAAAGCGTGATTTTCGCATAGCCACAAGAAAACTCTATCAGTGGCTCAAAGGGCAGGAAAAACCAGAAGAAATTGCATGGATGAAGATAAAGGAGCCTAAGAATAGAATAAGGATGCCTGAAACGCTTCTCACGCAGGAAGACGTAAACAAGCTCATAGAAACTGCAAACAGCCCAAGAGACAAAGCATTTTTAGCCCTGCTCGCAGAAGGTTTCCGCATAGGTGAAATGTTTTCTATTTGCATCAAGAACATGAAACAGGTAGAAAAAGTTATAACTGAAGATGGTACAATACTATACGTTCCAAAACTGCATCTGGATAGATATAAAATACGAAAGGCATTAAAGAAATTCAAAAAAGAGTATGGCAGAATAAATCCATCTCCAACACAAATTGCGCTAATCACTGAACCTGCGCAGAATTGGAAAAGCAAGGAATTTATGAAGCTATTTTAGGAAGAAGTTGTCAAAGAATACCCAGAATGGAAACCGCCTCATAAATACGAGCATTTGATAAGACCATCATAATGTTGATTATTGCAGCTTAGCTACAATCAGCGTCCTTCTGGGATTATCGTATGGCCCTTCTGTTTTCAGGTCAACTATTCTATAACCACTGAATAGCGCTTTGAATTCATCTGGCTTAAACCTCCAATAATCCTCAGGCTCATAGTGTGGAGGCTGATTATAAGGCACAGAAGCTATCATAGTTCCTGTAGGCTTTGCAACCCTTCCCATTTCTTCAACTATTTTTCGTGGATTTCTGGAATGTTCTAATACTTCAAAAGCAAGAGCAAGGTCATAGCGACCTTTGCCTATTCTGGGATCGCTGCTCATTGTTTCTGCATCAGCTATGACATCTATATAACTCCCGTATTGTCTTTTGTCTAATTTTGTATAAACAACTTCTCCTAAGTTTGTTTTTACCCAACCTGTCCAGTCTTCACCAAGCACTTCTCCCCAACCAGCACCAACATCTATAACACTAAATCCAGACGGAAAACCTGTTGGATATTCTCTTCTCAGATAACCTTCTATGAAATCCCTTACAAACGGCACACCTCTCTGGACAACATCATTCATGGATGCGTCAAATGTAAGATGCTCAAAATCAGGCATAGAACTTGTTGTAGAAATGCTATAGACAGTGAGGTCACATTCTGCTCGTGGAGTAAATCCAAGATTAGTGTAAGTTGATGGCATATTTACATTTTGTTTTGTTTTTCTATAAGCTCCTTCTATATTACTAATACCAGATTGTTGTGCCTTTCTAACCAAGTAGGCAAGTGTGGCAGATTCTATTCCCCTTCCCTGAATTCTACATGAAAATAATAAATCCTGAACAAACCATTGTTTATCCCTTTTGTCAACAATAGCAACACCCACTATTCCATAAGGGCCAAACCTATCAGATACCTGAACAAGGTATATATCCTTTCTTCCATCAGCAAAAATTCGTCTTACTTCTTCTAAGCTGTAAGTATTTGCAGAAAAATTTAACTGATGGCTTCTAAGTATAAGCTCTGTAGCCCTTTCCAAATCTTCTTCTCTCGCTTTCTTTATTCCTAATTTTATGCCTAAACTTCTCAGAAAGTCTGTGTTTGTTCCTTCATTAGCAGCATCCTGAAATTCCTTTCTTCTCGCCTGAGCATTGTACAAAAGTTTCCTATTCCTTGCTTCCCATGTAGTGCCTATGGCAAATTCAAGTTCGTCAAACCTTTCTTTATAATCTCTTTTCAGAATAGTTTTTACTTCAGGCAATGCAGATGAAACTTCTGCTAATTCAAATTGCTGGTCATCCACAAACACAATAGAATCAGCCCCTATGTTTAGTTCATCACGGATGGCTGCCACATTTTGTGATTTAGGGGCGTCATTAATTCTAGGAGCAACAAACAAGTCTCCAAGTTTCATCCTTCTTAGCACTTCTACAGCCACTTCTTCGTCATTCCTGCTCGCTATGGATAATAAAATGCCTTGTTTATCCAGCCCCCTTAGCCTATCAGCATATTCATCATCAAGAATCAATGCATCAGAGTCATCTTCCCTAAGAATGCCATTCCATAGAGTATTGTCTAAATCAGTAACAACACATTTTATTGGATTACTGTTGCTCATAATCTAGGTGATTATAGAAAAAGATAAAAACACAAATTTAAGGTTTGAAGAGGTAAGGTAAATATGAAAGTAATTATTTACTCAGTTCCAACAATAAACGGGCTTATTGCCATGAAAGACGAAAAAGACTACAGTTTTATTTCTGACGAAAGTTGGGATAGTTATATACAATCACTTAAAAAGACTGGTGTATTCGTAATGGGAAGACGGACATTTGAAGCAAGCTTAAGAACAGGTGCTTTTCCTTACGACTGTCTTAATGTGATAATGACAAAGCAAAAAATTGAAAACAAATGGGGTGACAAAGTCATATTTACTGATTCAACGCCAAAAGAAACCTTACTTATGTTAGAAAACAAAGGATTCAGTGAAGTGATAGTTACTGGAGGGCACTTAAGTTCAAGTTTCATGAAAGAGGGACTTGTTGATGAAATATGGGTTGATCTGATGCCTAGAGTATTCACGTCTGGTATCAAATTATTTGATGGTGTTTATTTTGATGCAAATCTCAAGTTATTGGAAGTTAAAAGATTTGCGGAAAACGAAGTTAGATTGAAGTATAGAGTAGTTAGATAATGTCATAGTCGTATATCAATCTTCTGGTGTTTTGGCTCTAAAAACACACCAATTCACCTTAACCTCTCAAATACCAAAATCTATTTTATCTCAGCCGACAAATTATACTAGAATCAAGGCTATAGAGTTCAAACAGGCTGACGCTTTAGTGTCTATCAGCCACGCACCGTACTATTTGTTGAACATGCGTCTCCCGCACTTTGGTATTCTCTATAGCACCAAAATGTTTAAATATTGGTATTCTACATAAT
>JACQNW010000002.1 GCA_016202845.1 Candidatus Aenigmatarchaeota archaeon | reverse complement strand
GTCAAAGAAGCGATGATATTTAGGTCACAAAATAAAGACAAGAAATTATCATATGTAGATTGTATAGGGTACATAATTGCAAAATCCTTAAACCTAAGATTCTTGACAGGTGACAAGCAATTCAAAGACATGGAAAGTGTAGAATTTGTCAAATAGACCTTTTTATAATTTTCCAATATAACTTTCAAATGACTTCTTTGGATGAAGCAATTGCAGAAATGGAACCTTGGTTTGTAGATAGTCTTGTCGGCGCTGTAAAAATACCAAGCATAAGTTCTGACCCTTCCCGTGTTGATGATGTAGCAAAATGTTCAGATTATTTTCGTGAGTTGCTAAAAGAGATAGGCGTAAGTGCTGAGATTGTTGAAACAAAAGGTCACCCAACTGTTTTAGGAAACCTTATAACGGACGATAGCGCGCCTGTGGTAATGATTTACAGTCATGTAGATGTCCAGCCTGTAAACATGTCTGATTGGACATATAATCCTTTTAATGCTGTGGCGGATAAGGAAAAGAAAATAATTTATGGCAGAGGCGCAACAGATGACAAGGGCCCGACATTGATAGGCATTGCCGCTGCGAAGAAAGCCAGAGAGCTTGGCTCAAATGTAAATATAAGATTTGTTTTAGATGGTGAAGAAGAATCAGGAAGCCCTAACTTCCCGGAGGTAATTGCAGCGCGCCCTGATTTTTTTAGCGGCGTTGATTATTTGTTGTTGAACGATGGAATGTGGGCATCAGAAGATAGACCTGCGTTGATAATGGGCAGGCGTGGTTTAGTCTGTAGTCGTATTGAACTAGAGCTTGCAGATGGCAGCGTTCATTCTGGTTTGGCAGGCGGAGTTGCCATGAATCCACTGGCTGAACTGGCTTCGCTGTACGCTTATTGCGCTGATTATTCTACAGGAAATATAAACATCCCGGGAATTTACGATGGCATGGAAGTTTTGTCTGACAGCGAGTTAGACAAATGCCTTGAAGATTTTGACCCGGAAAACTTTTTGCATGAGCTTGGTCTAACCAGTGATAATACTAGAAACATGTCAAGAAAAGAAAAAATTAGGCATATGTGGGGAATGCCTACATTTGAAATTCATGGCATGGCAGGCGGCCATACGTCATGGAGCGGGTTTAGCACATCTATCCCAGGCAAAGCATGCCTTTATGCAAGCATGCGAACAGTTCCCGGACAAGATCCTGAACAAATGCTTGTTAGCCTCAAAGAACATGTGCGCAAGTTTGATTCGCGCATAGAAGTGACAGCCTTATCGCTGACACCTGCTTATGGCATAAGGCAAGATGAGAAGGGATTGGATTATCTTGAAAGCGCTTATGAAGAAGGTTTTGGTTGTAGACCCGTAAGAGTGAGAGGCGGCGGAACAGAAAGCGCTGCCATATACTTGAAAAATGCTACAGGAAAACCCCCGCTGCCGTTTACGCTTAGCAGGCCGAGCGAGGGTTATCATAAAGAAAATGAGCACTTTAGATACGGACAAAGTTTTCCGGGCGGGGTAAAAACATTCCTCAATTTTTTTAGCCGAGTTGCGCAAACGCACCATGCTTAATTCTTTTTCTCCACTATACTAAACTCAACAGTCTTGTAAACATAAGCGGGCTTGAACTTGTTCTTGAATACCATCATTTCCGGAGAGCTCCCGCCAAAGTCTGCAAAATCAAAGCCCTGATGCTTCAGAAATTCCAGATCATCTAGATAAGAAAAGTCCCCTATGTTGTTTACATCATAGTTTGGGATCCCAAGCTGCGAATAGAAAATATTGCTGTTTGGAATTTTCCATCCTCCATTGATTGCAGCAATTGCTCAATCCGCACAAATTATTCTGATAGAATCATAGCCTTCAAAGTTTGATTTTATGGCAGCTTCATAATGCTCTGTATGCGCTCTGTCTTTGCCTTGCCTTAATTTTTTCCAATTTGCTAACAGTTTTAGCATTTCATGCTGCGAGGCATTATTCTTTTCCAGAAATTCAACTTTATGGTCTCTCATAAATACATTGCGCATATTTCTCAGAGTCTTCCATTCCTTACCAGGCAAAGTCGGATCCCATTTTTTCAGGTCAAAAGCAGGCCACTGATATACATAAGACGGCTTTACAGCTCTTAGAGAACCGGCTCCAACAGCGTCATTTTTTCCTGCTTTGTATTTTTCTTTTATAGTCTTTACGACCTGTTCCCAAAGACTTTCATTAATTTCTGCCCTCACTTTTGAAAAACCATTTTTAAAAGCCCATTCAACAAACTGGAAAAAAACTTCCTGCATTTTTTCTTTTGGCGCCAGAGGGTCAGAATAGCACCAGACAGTTTTTTTATTTTCTATATACGATATCACCCCGTAATTATTATCTACAACGCAGAAATTGCACTCGCCAACCATTAGGCCAACATTCAGAAAATGATGATAATTGTGTTCGGCAGCATGGCCATGCCGTGCAATTATTTTTTTTATCGTTTCCACATCTGTTGTTGTAACTATGTTAGAATGTGTTTGCATTATTATTATTTGTTGCAGGAAATTAAGAAGGTTTTTCTCTTAGAACTTCGTCAAAAAGGCTTCTGTATTGGAGGTTTGTTATGTGCTCATGACCTCGATCTACCAAATAGTCAAAGCATCCCGAGTATGCATTTGATCTTCCTTCTGCATCGGCTGGGTAGCCTGTTCGTCAAGGTATGCCCTTATCGCGTCTTTTGCATTCTTAAGATCTGTCATTGGTACAAATAATAGTTTTACAATATAAAACATATGTTAAACTATTCATACCGCAAAGCTTCTACTGGATCAAGCTTCGCGGCTCTCTGTGCAGGGTATGCGCCTGACAATGCGCCTATTATTGTTGCGAATACAATTCCGCCTATAGCGATAGAAGGGTCGAATCCAATTTTGAGCGAGAATCCAACAAATCTTACGGCTATTCCAGACATAGCAAAGGCTATTGCATATCCTATTGCAGTTCCAATGACTCCGCCAACAAAGCCGATAAGGGCAGATTCTGTTATGAAGAAAGACAGGACTGTGCTGTTGGTCGCTCCGACAGCTTTCATTATTCCTATTTCTCTTGTCCTTTCAAGGACTGCCATAAGCATTGTGTTCATTATTCCAAACGCAGCAACTAGGAGTGAAATCCCTGCAATTCCTACAAGCACAAGAGACATTATTCCGAAGACAGAGTTTATTTGAGTTATCAGCTGCTCTGTAGTCAGCGCCACAAAAAGCTTTTCCTTGTGGAGATCTTCAAGTTCGCTTTCGATTTTTCCTGCTGTTTCTTTAGGGTCTCCCAAAACCTTCACGAACAGCACAGATATTTCTTCCTTGCTTTCGGATATTTCCCTGAGTGCGTTTATGTCCATGTAGATGGCGTTGTCGTCCTGCTGGTTCCCTGTTTCTTCCATTATTCCTACTACTGTTATAGGCTTGCCCGCTATCTGGATTTTGTCTCTTATATTGGCTTTTTTGCTGAACATGCTGTTGCTTAGTCGGCTTCCTATAACTGCCGTAGGCTTTCCTTCCTGAAAGCTTCTTCCCTCGGCCAGTTCATATCTTTGGACATCCCTTAAAAAAATATCATTCTGGTCTGCTGGCACCCCTATTACAGAGGTTTGTGCAGACTCCTCGCCAAACTTTACAGGATATTGCTTGAAAAGAATTGGGATAACGATATCTACGTCTCTTATTCTTTCTACAGTGCTCAGGTCTTTTTCAGTCAGCTGCTGCCCGCTTGTCGGAGGCCCGCCAAAGCCCGTGCTCACCCTTTGTGTAACTATTACTTTGTCAGAGCCAAGCGACTCCAGTCTTTCTCTTACAGTTTCATTTAGCCCGTTGCTTAATGAAATCAGCGCTACAACAGCTGCAATCCCTATTACAACGCCTAGCAATGTCAGGATTGTCCTTGTTTTATGGTGCGTCATGTTTTTGTATGCAAAGTGAAATGAGGATGTCATAATACTACCTTTAGCTTCTGATAACTCCAAAAAGAAAAAAAATTACTTCTTTTTTTTGTAATGTCTGACTATTGGGCGCACAACAAACTGCAATATCAATATCAACAGAATTAAATCAACTGCAAGTGACGTAGTGTCAAATTTTTTGGGTGGCAAAGCCTGGAGCGCTGAAACAACATTCACATTTACTGTGTTAGTATTTTCATGTTCAATATTTTTGTCGTCCTTGTATTTTGTTAAAATTTTTACAGGGTAAGTTCCTGGCTTTACGTCATCTTTTATTTTCAAATCAAAATCAGAAGTGTCAAAGTCGTTTGGCTCAAGCGTGCCGACAAAAATTTCATTTCTGTCTATTGTAGCTATGTCGGTTTCTGCCTGGGCAATGACAAAGTAGGCAGTTCCAGATGCGATATTAGCAATATCAACGCTTAGCGTTGAGGTTCCGCCCGGATATGCAGCTGGTTCCATTCCTACATAAAGCGCGTCTAGTTCATAGATGCTTTTGCTCTGTACCACTGATAAGTTGAAAGATTTTTTATTTGTAGAGATTCCGCCTATAGAATAAACAACATCAAAGCTGTATTTGTCCTTCGGTGCATTTTCATCGACTCTTAGTCTCCATTCAAGCTGGACAGATGACTTTCCTTCTATTCTTCCATAGGTCTGTTTTGCATCATTGTCCACTATGGTGAAAGGATATTTTGGAACAAGTTCAAAGCTTGCATTTGGCGCAGCATCAAGGCCAATATTTTCAGCCTTTATCCAGACAGTGGCAAGGTTGCCTGCCTCTGCCGGTGCAGGGTCGTATTTTGCAAGATCAACTTTGAGCGACGCCCCTGAAGGCGTTATCTGGGCTGCACCAAAACCTGCAATTAAAAGCACAAAAACTGAGATTAAGATTATTTTTTTCATGTTTTTTCATCTTCCACTTACAATTTTGCCGTCTTTCATAACTATTTTTTTCTTGGCAATTTCTGCTATTGCCTTGTCATGAGTTATTACCACTAATGTTGTACCATTTTGATGAATATCCTTTAAAAGGTCCATAATTGCGTGCCCTGTTTTGCTGTCGAGATTCCCAGTTGGCTCGTCTGCCAGAATAATAGGAGGGCTGTTTGCAAGCGCCCTTGCAATAGCTACCCTTTGTTTTTCTCCCCCGCTCATTTTTGAGGGCAGGTGGTTCATCCGGTGATCTAACTGGACTTTCTCCAGAAGCATTTTGGCCTTCTTTTCATCAGGAATGCCGCTCAATTCCATGGGGAATGAAACATTCTCCAAAGCAGTCAGCTTGTTCATTAGGTTGAAAGACTGGAACACAAAGCCTATCTTTTTGTTCCTGATTTCTGCAAGCTCCCTGTCGCCCATTTTTGCAATATTTTTGTTGTCTATGTAAACTTCCCCTTTTGTTGGCCTGTCTAGCGCGCCCATTATGTGCATTAGTGTGGACTTGCCTGACCCGGACGGGCCAACGATTGCAGCAAAGTCGCCTTTTTTTATCTCCAGATTAATATTGTCCAGTATCCTCAATGATACCCCGTTTGAATACGATTTTTCCACGTTTTTAAGTTCTATTATATTCATAGAAAGTATCTGAAAGAAATGAATTTATACTTTGACTTTAACCCTGCTTTCGGAGGTACTGTTGAATAATATGAATATTTACCAAAGTCCTTAGTGTGAACTTTGACAATTATAGGGTTATCAAAGTTCTCTATACACTAAGAAAAAAGGGCTCGCTCTGCAGTGTTGAACAGCGCATATGCTAGCATTCCAAAAATGTAATATGATGGCCAAAGCATCCACGGCCAGTTGCCTGTTGTGTATGACCACAGGCCCAAACCAATTCCTATGATTTCTACACAGACAGAAACTGCAAAAACAAAAATGGCCATTATAAGATTTTTTTTGAGTTTTATTTTGCTCAATTTAAAAAATATGACCCATAGAATGAATGCAAATAAGGCAAGCACATACCACCCTGCGGGAGATTCATAGATCATGCAACAGGCTTGACAAGAAAGATATTAAAAACAGTATAAGCATTTAAGCACTTCATAAAAAATTCCATCATGACGATTCCTGATGACATTTTGAAAATGGATTTTACCAGAGCAGTTAAAATGGAAGACGGAAGACATTTGGAAGGGGATGGTTATTTATGGACTTATGGAGTCGGTGGTTGTTGGGCAACTATGATTTACGCCCAAGGGTCAGGTAAAAATCATGGTATTCTTACTCATTATTCTCCGCCACATTTTCATGTCAATAGATATAAGTTGCGCCAGCTAGGCAGGGAGCATCCAGAAATGAAGTCAGCACAAAGAAAAGGTGCTGTCATACTCCTAGATGATATGTATGATTTGGCAGATGAGCTTGGATACCACGCAACAAAAGTTGGAGTGCATGAACTAGCAATAAAAGATATGTTTGGAGAAATGGAAGTTAAAGTTATTCAATATCCATTGTTTTACCCCGATGACGGTATGCGTGAAGTGATTGTAGATCTTGAAACAGGCAGATGGCATTCTTGGTTTGCTTGTGGCACATTGATCTAAAGTTCAAAACTTTCCTGCTTCTTTGTAAGCCATATTGGCTTCTTGCCGTTCACAACAAAGTCGTCTTCTATCCGCACGCCGCCAAATTTCTGTATATAGACGCCCGGCTCTATTGTAAAAACCATATTATTTTCCAACACAAAAGAGCTGTTTGTGTACAGCCTCTGGCCGTCATGAACTTCTATACCCAGAGAATGTCCTAATGTATGAATGAATTTGCCCTTGAATTTCTTGTCAATAAAGTTTTGCGCTTCTATGTGAGACTTGCTTGCTTGTTCGCCTTCGATCAGGTTCTCTGCACCTATTTCTTGCGCCTGATTGACTGTTTCTATCATTTCTCTTTGCTTGCCATTCATCCTGCCCATAACAAAAGTTCTTGTAATATCAGAGCAGTAGTTCTTGTACTTTGCGCCAAAATCTATCAGTATGAAATTTCCTTTTTTTAATTTATTGTTGCCTGTAACATAATGCGGTTGCGACGAATTTTCGCCGAATGCACATATAGTCGTGAACGATAGCACGGCACCAAGACGTCTCATTTCATATTCCAGCTTTGCAGCCACGTCTCCCTCATAAACACCAGGTTCTATGAAAGGTATTGTCCTCTCAAGGGCTTTTTGCGCTATTTCTGCAGCTTTTTTTATCTTGTCTATTTCATTTTTGTCTTTTACAGACCTGGCCCTGTTTATTTCGTCTGAGATGTCGGAGAATTTTGCTGTTGTCAGCCGTTTGATCATGTCAAATGCTTTGAGAGGGATTTTGTTGTAGTTGAGGCCAAGAACTCGTACCTTTATCGTACTCTGCAGGTGGGCTTCCAGCTCTTTCCTGCTACTGTAAGTCAGAACATCTGATTTTATCTTATTTTCTTTCAAGGACCGTGAAGCAGTTTCCTCCTCTAATTTTGGAACAATAATGCTCATCTTTTTGCTTCTGAGGTTGAGAACTGCAAAACTGTTTTCAAACACACCTTCAAGCTGTGTTGCATAGAAAAAGGAAGGATCTTCCACATCGTAAGTGCTTAGCAGCACAGCATCCGCCGCGGCGTTTTCAAGTATTTTTTCATGAGGACGCATATTATGCAATTACATAGAAGATAATAAAAAGATTTCATTTATAGCTTGCCAACATAATATTCAGGATATGACTTAGTTGGCAGCTATATGTGAACCAACAAATTCTAGTCTGGATTCTTTTGTTGGTTTGCTATAATTAGTTGGTGACTAAACTGTTATAGTGAACCAAATAGATAAAGAGGAGATGGTTTATTTGTTTCACATGTCAGCTGTGCTGACACACATAGATGCCTACATCTATGATGTATAGCAACCAATGAAATTATATAGAGTTTGTTTCATTGGCTTGCTATAACTCAATGCCAATGGAAGCGTACGGATTGACCACAGATGGCAAAGAACGCAGATCATCTTCTAATCTCATGGGGTATTGAAATGTAGATGTGCCGTTATTTTCATGTTTTTCCGATTCATCAACTAAATACAAAGCCCTTACTGAAAGAATACCATTGTATCCGGGCGATGCATTTATTTTAGTAGCCCCGCTAAGTTGTGCAGCAAAGTTATGAACTAAAGCCGGGTGGCTTAGAGGGTCTTCAATGCCGAATGAATGTATTTCATTTGTGGCAACTGACAAATCTAATTTTTCTTCTTTTCCTTTTCTTTCTATATACGCATTGCTTGATCCGTTTTCAAATTTGACAGTTATTGTCCCTTTATCTCCGTATATTTTTACAAATTCTTCTCTTTCATGCTTGTTATGCGTTCCATCGATGAGCACCAGTGCAATTCTTCCTTTCACATCCTCGTATCTATAAGCATCTGCAGCTGCTCTATATGCAGGATAAACACACCTGTTGGCGCCAACCATCAGTATTCTTTTATTGTCAGAAGCAATTCTAACTAGTTCAGTGGCTTCATCTTCAGAAGTTGCAAAAGGCTTTTCAACATACACATGTTTTTTTGTTTCCAGCAGTCCTTTTGCTATGCCATGCAAATATTGGGGCGGCGTTGCAACTATGCCTGCATCATAATCCATGTCTGATTTAAATAATGCCTCCGGGGAGACAAATTCAGGAACAGATTTTTTCATGAAGGCACGCACTATTTCTGACCTGTTTGAAAAATTCGGATCCACCAACGCAACAATTTCCACGTCTTCCCTTTTTCCCAGTTCCCTTGCATGATTGCTGCCAAACCTTCCGCATCCGAACAGTGCAATTTGTTTTTTGGCCATTAAAGTCTGATAAAGAAAAAGCTTATAAGTGGCCATCTTTCTAAAGCTTGCCTTTATGGTTCAATTATTTTTAAGTTATTTTAACCCTCTTGGACAATTCTATTTATGAAAAACTCACTCATAGCAAAGCTTCTGTATGACATAGCAGATTTACTTGAGTTGCAGAATGTCCAGTTCAAACCTAATGCATACAGGGCTGCCGCCCGGACGATAGAGGGCATGTCCAAGGATATTGAAAGTGAGTGGAAGGAAGGCAGACTGTATGACGTTCCTGGTGTTGGAAAAGGCATAGGAGAAAAAATAGAGGAGTTTCTTGCAACAGAAAAATCCTCTTATTTGGAAGAGCTTAAGAAAAAACTTCCAATGGACCCGGAGCTTATGAACATAGAAGGGATGGGGCCAAAAAAAGTCATGTTTCTCTATAAAAAGTTAAAGATCAGAACGATGAAGGATCTTGAAGAATCTGCCAAAAAGGGAAAAATAAGAAAACTTCCGGGCTTTGGCGAGAAAAGCGAGCAGAAGATTCTTTCCGGCATTGAGCATGCAAAAAAGGGCAGCGGAAGGATGCTTCTTGGCTTTGCATTACCTATTGCAAATGAAATAATTTCAGAATTGCGGAGCAGCAAGCTTGTGACAAATGCAGCTTTAGCTGGTTCGGCAAGGAGAATGAAAGAAACTGTTGGTGACCTTGACATTCTTGCGATATCAAGCAAAGCAGGCAAAGTAATGGATTATTTCTGTTCAATGCCAAATGTCATTGAAACAATTTCGCGCGGGCCTACAAAAGCTTCTGTCCGTCTTGTCAATGGACTGCAGGTCGATCTTAGGGTGCTGCCCGAAAAAGAATACGGGTCAGCGCTGATGTATTTTACAGGCAACAAGGACCATAATGTTGCACTGAGAAAAATAGCTATTGCAAAAAAAATGAAGCTTTCAGAATATGGTTTATTTAAAAATAATAAACAGATAGCTGGGAAAACCGAAGAAGAAGTTTACAATAAGCTTGGGATGCATTATATTCCTCCGGAAATGAGGGAAAACACAGGGGAAGTTGAGCTTGCCTTGAAAAATAAACTGCCGGCCATTGTTGAAAGAAAAGATGTCCTTTGTGATCTTCAGATGCACAGCAAATGGAGTGATGGCAGCAATACAATAGAGGAAATGGCTGCTAAAGCGGGGGAGCTTGGACATAAATACATTGCTATTACAGACCATGCCGGCACGCTTGTAATTGCAAACAGCATGAATGAAAAAAGGGCTGCAAAGTATTGTGAAGAAATAGACAGTATAAACAAAAAGTCAGAAATACATATCTTGAAAGGGACCGAAGTTAATATAATGCCCAGTGGAAGTCTTGACATTCCTGATAAATGCCTTAAAAACTTTGATATCGTCCTTTGTTCTGTACATTCAGCGCTGACTATGCAAAAAGAGGAGATGACTAAGCGCATATTGAAAGCAATGGACAACAAGTACATGCGGATATGGGCTCACCCAACTGGAAGAAAAATAAAAATCCGTGACGGCTACACAGTAGATTTTCCAAAAATTTTTGACAAGGCAAAGGAAAGAGGAATTGCTTTGGAGATAGACTGCTATCCTGACCGCACAGATCTTAACGATATAAATGTTCGCTCAGCTGTTGAGGCAGGTGTAAAGCTAAGCATTGGAACAGATGCGCATGCCGCGCCGCAGCTTGATTTTATTAATTTGGGCGTCGGCACAGCGCGAAGAGGCTGGGCAAAAAAGTCTGACATCATAAATACGATGCCTTTGGAAAAGATGATGAAATTTTTAGCGCATTAGATTGTTCTGAACACGGCTATTTCAGATGACAGGTCTGTTTCAAGCGGCAAAGAATGAACAGTTTTTGTATCGTATCTAAGCAGCTTATATCCATCAACCTTTTCAGGTCTGAATTGGTCGGATTTATTGGGAATGGATTGTGATAAAATGACTTTACAGCCTGTGCGCAAACCATGCCTTATGGTTTCCATGAAATTTCTATTGTAATCTGTCAGATGAGGCAAGAACTGATACACAGAACCTTGCGCAATCAGTGTATCTGCGGAGAAATATTCGCCTTCGCATGACATCACATCGGCGCATACAAATCTTGTGTTTTTAGCGCCGCGCGCTCTTGATTTTTCTGTAGCAATGTCAACTGCTTCATGGCACATATCAACGCCTGTGAATTCAATTTCCGGGTGATTGAGCGCATAGAATATGGTGAGCGTGCCGTCGCAGCATCCAAGGTCTGTCGCAGAAGTCCCTTCAATTTCTCTGGATATTTCTTCAGCATCCCATTTAGTGCACGGGTCCATGCTGAGCAAAAGCTCATGCATTCCAGAAGAAACATTGAGCGCGCAGAACTTTTTGATAAATTCCCTGTATGTGACAACATCCTTGTAGCGGTTGTTTATCTGCCTTTGCATTGAATCATAAAGTTCCAGCTTATCTCCCAGCCGTCTGCGCCCTTCAGACCATAAATCTCCTTCAAATAAAGGCAGATATTCTCTGAATTTCATAGCCAGTATAATTTTTGCAGCCTTTTTAAGTTTAATTGGGGTCTATTTCTTTATGGATCAAATACAACAGCTTGTGGCAGAAGTAGCAGGGAAAAGCCCTAAAAAGATCATGCTTCAGCTGCCCGCAGGCCTTAAAATGAAAGCTGCAGAAATCGTGGAAAGCCTAAAGAAACAGGGCATTGAAACTATAGTAGCAAACAACCCGTGCTATGGGGCGTGCGACCTTGCAGATGCTGAGGCGAAGCAGATGAATTGCAACCTGCTAGTTCATGTTGGCCATAACAAGTTTTATGTTGATTTCCCGTCAGAAGTTCCTGTATTGTATTTCCCGTGGTTTATTGACATCAGGATTAATGGCATAGACCTTTCCAAAATCAAAGAAAAAAGAATTGGTTTGCTTACGACCATCCAGCACACTACTCTGTTAAATGATGTAAAGGAAAAGCTTGATAAAAATGGATTTGAAGCTGTTATCGGCGGCCAGGTTCTTGGCTGCTGGACGTTCAATGCTGATAAAATAGAAGATAAAGTAGATGCATATCTCTACGTGGGTTCTGGAAAATTCCATCCGCTTGCTGTAAAAAACAAAAAAATATATTCATTGGACATGGAAAAAATGCAGATTGAGCATGTAGATCCTATGGTCATAGAAAAAAGAAGATACGCAAATATTTACAATGCCAAGGATGCAAAAACATTTGCCATATTAGTTACAACAAAAAAAGGGCAGAACCAGCTTTTGGGACCGGCTGAAGAAATAAAAGAAAAGGTTGAGAAGCATCAAAAGTCGGCTTTTATTGTTGTTATGAATGAAATTAACGATTCAGCTCTCCTGGGCATAAAGGCCGATGCTTTCATAAACACTGCATGCCCGAGGATAGTGGAAGACTTTTTTTCAAAGCCTATTATAAACACAGGAGATATTGATGCAGCTTTAGGTGACTGAGATGGCGATCGCAGAAACAGGTTATGATATTTTAGCGCCATTAGACACGCGCGTGCCTTTTCATATCTCATACCTCAAGCCGCCTGAGAAGCCGGGAGTTTTGGAAAGATTGGCATACAGCTTGGGCATTGGGAAGAGGAAACCTTACGCCATGGCTATGGCGTCAAGAATTCGCAGAAAACTAGAAACTGCTGCAGAGGAGCGCGGCACGCCTGTGAAATTCAGAGGCAGAATGAAGATATTGGTAGTTTATAGATCGGATGGAAAAGAAATGCTTGGAACTGTAAGGCATTTTGCAGGCTTGGTGCATAAAGGTACAGTAGAATTTTCAAGGGCGGGCACGCTGAAGGAGCTGTACCCTACAGAATGGGCAGAAATCATAACCGGCGACGAAACAATCCAGTAGCAAAGCTTAAAAGCATTGCATGTCATCTGTCAGGTATGAAATTAGAAATTCTTGAAAACGAAGACCAAAAGCTAAAAATAAAGCTGCATGACAACATGACACTTGTGAATCTGCTTAATGATAATTTATGGAACCAGAAAATAGACGCTGCTGCTTATACAAAAGAACACATAACTCTTACCCCCCCGGTGTTGCTTGTCAGGAGCAAGGACCCTAAGAAGCACTTGCTTGCAGCTGCTGAGCAGATAGTCGAAGATGTCGAAGAGCTCAGGAAAAAGCTAAAGGCTCAGAAATAAATCTGTTTCTAAAACGGGCATCTGTTAATCCACCAAAGGCTAGCCGAGTTTTCATAAGACGGCTCATCATCCCAGTGCAGCATCTTTTCATCTAGCCATGAATCCTGATCGTCTCTTGGATTGAGCCTTTCAAACAGCAATCCAGACTGTGCAAGCCTTTCATGGCCATTAATACGCCATTGGTCGGCGACTATCCTCTCTATTTCACTGCCGATGCAAGAATCTTCCAAAGTAATTCCAAAAGGAGATGCGACAAGCAATGTCCTTCTTTTATCCCGGTTGTGATAAGAAATCAGGTCTGAAAGCCTGTTTCTCAGAGATGCCCTTAACATTGTCCTGAATCTGGCGAAATTTCTTCCATTATAATGCTTGGTACAATTCCACAAAACCATGCGGCCCTCCTGATAAAGGTCGTCTCGGTCTAAAAAACCTGTCCTTGTTCCTGCAAATCCAGCCAATAAGCCTTTATTTATATCCTCAAGCTCTGAAAACTTTTCAGGACGTTTTGAAATTTCCTGTGCAGATTGGTAGTCAGTGCAAATATTTCTAAAATGCCCGCTTTGTGCAAGAAAAGTTATGGCGTCTTGCATGCAGGCGTTGAATATGGCATGGTTAATTGCCTTGTCTTCTTCTGTATAAGACCTGCCTGAAAGCTTTCCGTATTTTGGATTTAGCGGATCTTTTCCGTTAAGGTAAGCAAATTTTCCTCCGCCATTAAAAATCCCTTTTAAAATTTCTTCTATATTTGCTTTCAATACAGTTTTGAAAGCTTTGGCATACGCCCTGTGCTGGGCAATTT
>JACQNW010000046.1 GCA_016202845.1 Candidatus Aenigmatarchaeota archaeon | reverse complement strand
TGTTTCACATATAGCAACCAATGAAGTTATATAGAACTTGTTTCATTGGCTTGCTATAACCCTATAATTGTCAAAGTTCACAATAAGGACTTTGGTAAATATTCATATTATTCAAAGTCCTCTATCTTGTTTTTTTCCCAAACGAATGATAGAAACCATAAAACAAAAGGCCGGCTAATATCACAAGTAATCCGTAAAGTGCGCTTTCCGGATGCACATTATACATCAGCAAAATGGAAGTTATCAGCCCAAGCAGCGGAAATACAGGCATTTTTCCAGCATTTAGCGGTATTTTGAAAACCCTTTTCTTTTTTGGCATCTTGTAACGTAGCACGATGGCAGCCAGATTGATTATTGCAAACGTGACAAATACAAGAAAGTCTGTAACTCCTGCAATTATGTCCATGTTAAAGGAAATAGCAAAGATCAGGGAAATTATTGCTATTGCAGCAATAGAAACCCATGGCGTCTTTCTTTTTTTGTGAACAATTGCAAGCTGTTTTGGCAGTGACTTGTCCCTTCCCATGCCAAATGAAACCCGGGAAGTTGCAAGAAGCACCATAAGGACTGTATTAAATGTAGAAAACAGTGCAATTACAGAAAGCATTATGAATCCAGTGTTTCCCAACACCCTGCTCACAGCTTCTGCCATGGGTGCGTGTGATCCTGCAAGCTGATCCCAAGGCATAAGGCTTACCGCTGCAAGAGCGACCAGAACATACAATATTGTAGAAACTACTATTGATATTATCAATGCTTTTGGAATAGTTTTTTGCGGATTCCTTGTTTCCTCTGAAAGCCTGACAATCTCCTCGAATCCAAGATATGCAAAAAATATCAGCGCGCCTGCTGATAAAATTCCTTGTATGCCATTTGGAGAATAAAAATAATCAACAGAACCGAAAAAAGGTATTGCCACAATGATTATGATTATCAAGCCGCCTCCCTCTATCAATGTCATCAAAGAAGCTGCAATTGCAGAATCTTTTACTCCCTTGAATAAGATGTAGCTGATTGCAATCATTAGTGCTATGATAACGAAAAACATTGGCGCACTGAATAGGGCAACAAAGTATTTTGAAAAGCCGGCTGCCACGGTTGCTCCTGCAAAAATTCCAGATGCGATAACCATCCAGCCAGTAATAAAGGCTATGAACGAACCGATGCCCTTATGCACTCCTTTTTCAAATGCTTCCTTGCTGTACTCATGTTCTGCATCAGCCTTCGGGAACAATGATGATAATTCTGCATAGCTCAGGCCTGTGAAAGCAGCGATGGCCGCGCCAAACAAGAAAGAAACCCATACAGCATTGCCTGCAATGCCGGCTGCAGAACCAATCAGAACATAAATGCCAGCTCCAAGAATTATCCCGATGCCTGAAAGCACTACTTCAAGCAAATTAAGGTCTCGTTTTAACTTAGCCATCAAAACAACTCATTAGACACGAGCCTAAGTACGCCTGTGTCCTTTATGATGCTTAATTGGTCGAAAATGGTATATTAACATAACTGCAAAAAGGACCCAGCCAATAAGTGCTAAAAGAAGAACAGAATCAAAACCATTATAATAAGCAGGATAGTAATTTCCCATCATGCGCATCATCATTGACTCCATCATACCGCTGTTTATCATTCTATAATTTGTTGCAGTACTGTTACACTCAAGCCAGTTCAAGCCCATTGCAGTATGAATTTGTCTCAGGCTCTCAGAGCCTTCTCCGCCCATCATTGCATCCATCTGCTCATGCAATTCGTCGCTGCCAAGCATGCGTTCCATGACTGCGTCGCCCAAAAATTCCATTTGAGAAACAGAGATTCTTGAACAATCCAAGCTGCTCAAATCTGATACGCTTTGAGCTTGCATCATATTATTTATCATTTCATCGGTGCTTGGTCCATGAGCGAACCCTACTGATGTCAATAGCAGCACAATAATAAACGCATAAGTTTTCATTCAATCACCTTTGAGAAATCTGCATCTTTCACATAATATGTCAAGCCCGAAAGGGCATTGGTTCTGGATCGATCCAAAAGGAATCAGATATTCAAATATTTCCCTTCCCGGGCAAGACATGTGTCCCATTTAATGTAATTGTAGAAAGTTGCTATTATAAGGGATGGTATAAAATTTTATATTAGCATCCAAACTCGCCACTTATCGGACAGCCTTTGGGGCTTCTTTGTTGCGGCACTCCAGGTTCGCTTCCACTGGCAATATAATCTGCTGCAATTGTTGTGTTCCACTCGTGCTCATGGTTCCATAAATTCCAGAAATATCTCCACTCATTCCAGCCAATGTTAAGGCTTTTAACGTAAATTCCCTCTTCAGCAAGCATTTGACCAACCTTTCTTCCTGTCATGCAGGGCGTGCTGTAGCAATAAACAATTATTTCTTTATCTGAAGGAAGTTTTCTGAATTCTGAAACTATTCTTTGCTTGTCATAATCAGACGTGTACTTGTCAGAGTATGCAGGAATGCTTATAGCGCCAATTATATGTTCTTTTTCATATTCTTCCAGGCTTCTCAAATCAACTAGAATAAAGCTGTTATCAACTTTGTCCATTTTAGCTCTTAAACTATGCGGGCTTACATGAACCGCATTTTCAGCAAGATAAAAATCTTTTATTAAATCTTCCTTTGATTTCGAAACATTTTCCTTTTCGAAAGCTATTGCAGATAATCCAATAATTAAGCCGATAATAAAAACTATTGAATAGAAGAATATTTTTTTCATTGATATTTTTTGGTACAAATAATCAAAAGACTTGCAGTATAAAAAAATATACTATAGATTCAATACTCATGCACGCCCTTTTAATTCTTGCTATTCAAAATTATACTATAAATAAGGATAGTGATATTCGTGCCATGCAATGTTGTAGAGACTTCTCATATAATCGGGAAAAAATGGTCTGTGCCTATAATAGAAGAAATAGCATTCGGGCGGTTTGACGGATTCAACATGGTAATGAACAAGATGAATGACATAACGCCAAGAACGCTCTCTCTACATTTGCAAGAGCTTGAAAAATCCGGCATTATAAAGAAGCGATCTATAGAAGCCAGCAACAAAGGGAACACAAGGTATGTCTTGACAAAAAAAGGCAGGGAGCTTCACGGAATAATTTCGCATATAAAAGATTGGAACGTCAAATGGGGTAAGGTTCCTGAGAACTGTGTAAAAATTCCTTGCACAGAATGCCCGAATTTTTCATGATTTTATCATATTGGAAATCTCATTTATCAGGTCAGAAGCCATCGTACTTTCTTTGTATTTTTTGGCGGCTTCTGCGCCAGCAGACCCATTTATGTAAGCAGCAGCGCACGCTGCTGTAAAACTATCTGTTCTGCATGACAATGCTGCACATACCCCTGCAAGCGTATCTCCAAAACCGCCTTTTGTCATGTAAGAGCTGCCTGTGTTGTTTATAACAGTCTTGTTGCCGCAGGAGATCACATCTATATGTCCTTTAAGCATTATTGTACAATTGAATTTTTTGGCAGCAATTCCAACAGCATGCGATCTTTCTTGCAGGTTATGGCCAACTTTCTTTCCTGTAAGAACAAAAAATTCGTAAGCATGCGGCGTAACGATACAGTCTTTATTTAGTTTCACGCTACCGCCTGCCATTGCATGTATCGCATCAGCATCAATAACACAGGGGATTTTAATTTTTGGAATAAATTCTCTTACTGCTGATTTTGTTTCATTGCTTCTAGTCAACCCTCCGCCAATAACAACAGCATCATTTTTCTTTGCCAACTCTAGTGCTTCTTTCACATTCCTGCTGGAGAAACAATTATTTTTATATGGGTGGAAAATAATGTCAGGCGCAAAAGCTCGCACAGGATCCGCTGCGCATTCTGGCCCAAAGATAGTGACAAGGTCTGCGCCTGCCCTGTATGCAGCCAGCGCATTGAAGGCAGGAGAGCCCGAATACAAATAAGATCCGCCAATAACAAGCACTCTTCCAAAGTCCCCCTTCTTGCTCCACTCTTTTCTTTTTGGGTAGACTTTTTTGAGAATGGATTTTGTGACAATCATATCAATCATCGATCTGAGCTTTCTGCAGCTTTCCAGAATAGTCTATGTATACAGTCTTCATTTCAGAGAATTCATCTATGCCAAGAATGCCTCCTTCCCTCCCGTGGCCAGTGTGCTTTATCCCTCCAAATGGCAGGTGAACTTCTGCTCCGATAGTTGAAGAATTAACATACGTTATTCCTGCTTCTATCTGCTCCACAGCAGTCATGGCTTTGTTTATGTCCTGTGTATAGATCGAAGAGCTCAGTCCGTATTCAATTCCATTCATGACATTTATCGCTTCATCTATGCTTCTGATTTCTATTATTGAAAGAATTGGCCCGAATATCTCTTCCTGCGCTATTCTCATATCTTTCTGAACGTTAGAAAAAATAGTGGGCTCGAAAAAATATCCTTTCAGTCCTGTTCTTTTCCCGCCGCATATCAACTTTGCGCCTTCTTCTCTGCCAATCTGCGCATAGCTCTCTACTTTCTCCACAGCCTGTTTGTTGACAAGCGGACCGACATCAGTTGTATCCTTCAGACCATCTCCTAATCTCAAAGCTTTTGCTTTTTCCCAAAGCATTTTTTCAAATTTATCTTTTATAGCAGTGTGCACAATTACACGCGAAGCAGCAGTGCATCTCTGTCCTGTTGTGCCAAATGCCCCCCATATTACGCCTTCAGCCGCCAGTCTTAGATTGGCATCATCCATGACTATTATTCCATTCTTGCCGCCCAGCTCAAGTCCAACCTTCTTCAACCCGGCATTCTGTATTATCCATTCACCTGTCTCTTTTGATCCTGTGAAAGAAATGCACCTTATTTTTTTATTTGAGGTTATTTCCTTTCCAAGTTCTTTCCCAGAACCTGTAACAAAGTTAACAACGCCTGGTGGCACGCCTGCTTTTTCAATCACCTCTACAAGTTTCATTGCACACAGTGGCGTATCAGATGACGGTTTAAACACAACAGTATTGCCGCATACCAATGCAGCAGAAATTTTCCACGCAGGGATAGCAATTGGAAAATTCCAGGGCGTGATCAGCCCGCAAACACCGATCGGCTGCCTCAAAGTCATCGCAAACTTTTTCTGCAGCTCAGAAGTTGTTGTATGCCCAAAAAGCCTGCGGCCCTCGCCGGCCATATAATCAAAGACATCTATGGCTTCCTGAACGTCTCCTCTTGCTTCTTTGAGCACCTTTCCCATTTCCTGCGTCTCTGTCCTGGCAAGCTCTTCCTTTCTTTCCCTGAGCAGCTGTGCTATTTTCTGCAAACAAAGCGCCCTTTTTGGCGCAGGCGTTGATTTCCATGAATCAAAGGCAGCTTCAGCGCTATCCACCGCCCTTTTCATGTCATCCGATGTAGCAGAAGGAAATTCTGCTATTGTATCCTCGGTTGCGGGGTTTATTGACAGGAAGAAATTCTGACCTTTGACCCACTTGCCGTCGATATACATTGAATGCTTCATGAGAAGAATATGCATTTGTTTCGTATTAATATTATCTTTCGTAATTTCCACATAAAGCCAGAATATTATTTGCTATGCGTGAAATTTATTAAACGTAAAATTACTCAAATATGACGATTTTTGGACATTTATTCTATTTTAAGAAGTTTTCTGTACAATATGTTCTATGAAACTTGATAAAAAAG
>JACQNW010000045.1 GCA_016202845.1 Candidatus Aenigmatarchaeota archaeon | reverse complement strand
CTAGTATATTATATAGTCCTTTGGTCTATAGTGCGAGAGTGCTATACATACCTTACATAAATCAATTCTCCCAATTGGATTTCAAATCAGGTCGGCGTCGGGCCCATCTGTATTATGTTACGTATAACATTTATAAAGTTATCTATAACATTATTTTATGCTTTTATTTTACATATAACACATAATATGTTATTCATAACAGAAAAGTATTAATATACGTGCTGTAAAAATTAAGTATGACATCCATTGAAGCACACAAAGAAAGCATAAAATACATGCTGGAAGATGTCAATGAAAAGATAAGAAAAGAACAAGCGACCACAAGGCAGAAGCTTGTAGGATTTGCATGCTCTGAAGCATCATGCGATATGCTCGCTGTACTGCTTCATCTAAAAAACCTTATAGATCCAGGATTTAATGTAAATCACAGGTTTTTTGCATCTGAAAAAATAGCAAAATCAAGATTAAAATTTGACTTCCCTTCTAAAAATGCTCTCATGCCATTGCTTGTGCAACAAGAAGAATACAGGAATTCTCTTTGCTACGGAAAGCCCAAAGAATCCAAAACCGTAGACAAATGTGTGGAAAATTTATTCACAATAAAGAAAATTATAGAAAAAGAACTAGGTGAGGATTTATGATACTTGCTTACATATATGATTTTGTCTCTTTCATTTTTGAAAAAGACTTAAAAAAAGACATAAAATCCATAATTCTATACGGCTCTGTGGCATCAGGCGAGTTTGACGATGAAAGCGATATAGATTTATTTATAGATATATGGAATGCAGGCAAAAGACAAGAAATAGAAAAGAAAGTGAAAGAGCAACTGGATAATTTTGAGGATAAAGCTGCAAGGACATGGCATCCAAGAGGGATAAAGAATTCATTTTCTATAATAGTTGGAGATATTAATTCACCAAAATGGGAAAATCTCAAGCATGATGTAATATCAAATGGAATGCATCTTTATGGAAAATATGAAAGCTTGCCTAAAAATATTCAGCATAAAGTTCTTATAACATTTTCGCTTGCAGGCCTGCCTCAAAAGAAAAAAATGAAATTTTCAAGACATTTGTACGGATATGAATTATCAAAAAATGGGAAAAAATATCTGCAGCAAGGCATTTTGCAAAAACATAGCGGCACAAAAATATCTTCAAACTCTATACTTGTGCCATTAGAAAAAGTGAAAGATTTCAGAAAACACATGTCAGATTTTAATGTTACGCCACAAATGCGGGAAGTATGGATAAAGTCCTAATAAAGCAGCTTCGTGGCTCGCAGGAAGATGCAGCAGATTCTTGACGACCCAGAATTTGAAAAAGAAATGATAAGGCAACTGGAAGAGAGGAAAGCAGAGCAATCTTTGGCTAAAAATATAGCAGACACAACTGGATTTTAAATATACTACTTATAAGTGGCATAAATATATAGCTTTAAATAATCTATAGGCTACATAATAACAATATAATGAGGCGACAAATATGGCACGATATCAGGCTAGAGATGCTGAAGATTATGTTCGTGGAAGTTCAGACAAACCAATAACTGGCTACCAGCCATCAAAGGGCTTTCCAGAATTAACCCACCTTGATAAAAAAATGGCAAGAGTTAATTAGTATCTCCGAAAGTAGACTGGCACAGTCAGAGCCGCCAATAGCACAAAACTTTATCTTGGCGGCTTAAGCAATTAGAAATCAGAGATTCTGACCAAACGTATTCTTATCAAAAAATATAATTCAATAAAATCAGAGCATAATGTCTAAACAAGTTTCTCTTTCTATCAAGCATTTTCTCACTATGTTGGCTTTGCACTGTGTTTGTATACACATTCCCACACCCTAACAATGTCTATAACAAATCGCTTGAAAGCGATTTGTTTTCGCAGCAGCTTCCACCAGTTGTACAGCAACAATGCTGCAAGAAAGACAAAAAATCTGATTTTTATATCTGTGCTCTTTGTCTTTATCTGCGCCTCATCCTGCACGCGAAAGCCCGTCTCTATGTTCCATCGCTTCTTGTAGAGAAGCAGGTAATTGAAAAAATCCTGCTGCTCAAGGTTCGTAACAAAAACCCAGTTTATTTTTCGCTTCCCTATGTCTTTGCCTATGACAAGCCTTGTTGGAACGCCTTTTATCTTGAAAGCCCTGTTGATGAAGCTTCGCTTCATCTGTCTTATGATTTTCTTTATATTCTCATACTTCTGGTAAAGCCCAAGATACTTTATGTTCAAGTCGTGTAGCATGGCAAGATTCTCAGAACTGTGCGCTATTCCTCTGTCCATAAGCAACAGCTTTGTGTTAAAGCCCAGCAGACTTACTTGTGCAAGTATCTGCATAAGCTCAAATGTTTCATCGCTTATTGTGCTTATAGGTTTTGCATAGATGAAGTATCTCTTGTCACCCACAATAATGCTTGCTGCCAGAAAGGTGTACGATCCTTTGCTTCCTGAAACAGGCCTGTAGCCGTGTATCCACTCGTCTTCTGTCTTGCCGAAGAAAGATTCGTGCGTGTAGTCTACGATTAGGATAACCTTTTTCCGCTTCAGATTCTTTAGCTGCTTTCTTGTCTGCGACAAGAACTTGTCAATGAGTTTGCTTATGTCAACATCTTCCTTAATCCTGTAATGCAGTGTATCAGCATTAGGCATCTCCTCTGAGTTTACTGTTTCAAGATATGTGTTGTGGCTTGCTGCTGTTGACACCAAAGTTGCATAGTCAGAAGCTTCCCAAGTGGCATTTTGCTTGATAGAAAGCGTTTTATCTATAAAATTCACTATTTTGTTGGCTTTCTTACTCATAAAAGCCAATTAGTGGGTTACTGGGGTAAATAGCCCCTTTAACCGCTAATTTTTACTTTCGGAGATACTATTAATGTTAAACATCTTAAACCTGATAGGACAGTTGACGTTGAAAGAACAAATGCTGAAAGATTGCCATACGCAAGGCAACACTTAAGACCAGTAGTTCGTGTAAAACATGTTACCCATTACAGAGTAGTTGAAACTGATAGAGAAGGTCTAATGTCAATTAGGTACTCGGACACGATACCAGAAAGAATGAAAGCCATTTTAGATAATGAAAAAATACCCATTTCTGTTGCTGCCAAACTTCTACTAAATGTTTCAGAAGATGATGTTATTAGAAAAATAGATAGCGGTGAATTAAAAGGCACTGATAGAACTGTAAACCTGAAATATCTAGACGCATACAAATTTCCTGAATAAAGGTGAAAAACATGTCACGAAATGTCAATACACAATATGAATGGGTTGGGGTGTCACCGCATTCACAAGAAGTTTTGAGAGAAATTGAAATAGCAGCTAAGAATGACGAATATGTTTTGATAACTGGCGAAACAGGTGTTGGAAAAGAAGTAGTTGCACGAAGAGTACATAAATTATCTAGGCGTGCAGAAAAAGTGTTTCTTCCAGTCAATTGCAGTGCAATTCCAAAAGATTTGGCAGAATCAGAATTTTTTGGCCATACCAGCGGTGCATTCACAGGTGCCAGTGGAAGCAGAGAAGGCTACGTAGAAGCTGCAAACGACGGTGTATTGTTTCTTGACGAAATCGGGGCTATGCCAAAAGAACTTCAACCAAAACTTCTTAGATTTTTGGAAGACGGAGTTGTAATACGAATTGGCAGCACAACTCCAACTGAAACAGATGTAAGAATAATTGCTGCTACGAATGCAGATATTTATGGAAGTAGAATACGAAGAGATTTGTTTTACAGGCTTGATATTAATCATATAGATATAAGACCATTAAGAGAAAGGTGTGAAGATGTAATTTCAATAGCCGAATTCTATCTTGGCCTGCTAAACGGAAAGGATGGCGCACAAAAAACTCTCTCGTCCGATGCAAGAGCTATGTTGCAGGAATATGAATTTCCTGGAAATGTGCGTGAATTAGAGAACATTCTTAGATATGGATTTTATCATTGTCAAAATGGAACAATTGAAGTATCTCATATAAAACCTAAAATTGAAAGAAACAAACAATATGCCAAAATGAAATAATAAGCCTTTAAATTCCTGCTTGGGAAATTATAGTTAAGCGATAATTATGCAGAAGCTAAAAAACGGAAAGCATGAAACAGAGTGGGTAACCATATCTGCAGACGAATACGACAGTATGGTATCCACACTAGAAATTCTATCCAGCCCTAGGGCTATGACAAAAATAAAACAGGGCGAAAAGGAGCGGCTAGAAGGAAAACTGAAGTCTGTTGAACAGGTAAAGAAAGAGTTGGGCTGGATGGAAAGTAGAACAGCGAAGGCCTGACAGAATAGACAGGGCAATATTCTGTTCAAACCTATGGCACAATTTGCTCAATATGTATAGAAGCTAATTCTGTCCCACACCCCCAAAAATGTTGCAACTTTAAAAGCTTGATGATTGATAAAATAATACTGAATCAGTTTGGTGGTTATTATCGCAAAAGCAGATAAATCAAAGGAAGATGAGCTGGATATTTTCAAGAGCAATCTTGTTCCCAAGCAGGAATTGATGCAGGGAGAAGAGGTTGATGAGCTTCTCAAGAAATTCAACATAAAATTGAAGCACCTGCCAAGGATAAAAGAAGAGGATCCTGTTGTAAAATTGCTTGGCGGCAAGCATGGAGATGTCATAAAAATAACTCGGCGCTCGCCGACAGCCGGGGAATCTCCATACTACAGAGTCGTTATTTAATTTTGTTGATCCGCTATAGGTATTTATACTTTTGGATAGAAAAAGCTGATGTGGCAGCGCTCTCTTTGTTAATATCAATCAATAACTAGAAGAGAGACTGCACTGCGTTCAAGCGATTGTGGATTTCATTCGCTAAATGGTGATAATTTATGAGCTATCCTATTCTCCTGAAATCTTTCAAAGATTCTGTAGGCTTCGTTGACCACCAGATAAAATCTTTTAACGAGTTTCTAGATTTCAGGATACAGAAAATCATCGATGAAATTGGCGAGATACAATTGGAAACCCCAGAACTTGCAGAATTTAAAATAAGGTTAGGCAAGGTCAATGTTCCAAAGCCCCAGATAAAGGAAGCAGATGGCGCTGTCAGAGAGATCACCCCAATGGAAGCCCGATTAAGGGACTTGACTTATTCTTCCCCTGTTTACGTTGAAATGATACCTATAATAAATGGTGTTGAGCAGGAAGCACAGGAAGTAAAGCTTGGCGATCTTCCAATAATGCTCAAATCAAAGCTTTGTGCTTTGAACAGCATGGCTCCTGAGAAGCTGGAAGAAGCAGGCGAGGACAAGAACGACCCTGGCGGCTATTTCATAATCAATGGCACTGAAAGGGTTATAGTAATGGTCGAGGAAGTTTTGTCAAACAGGCCTATTATAGAAAGAAAAGGCGAGATCGAAACAGCAAGAATAAACAGCGAAGCAGCAGGCTTTGTGCAAAGGCATCTTTTGGAAAGAAAAAATGCCATTATTTCTATCTCTTTTGCAAATCTCAAAAAACTGCCTATTGTCGTTCTTCTTAGAGCACTAGGAATGGAGACAGACAAGGAAATTGTGGAAGCAATAGCAACAGACAAGGACGAGATGCAGGAAATATACTTCAATCTTTATGAATACGACGTAAAAAATGCAAACGAAGCCGTGGAATTCATAGGCGGAAAGCTGAGGATTCCGCAGAAAGAATACAGGGACAAGAGAATTTCAGATATTCTCGACAAATACTTACTGCCTCATCTTGGACAGAATAAGAAAAACAGGATGGACAAGGCTCTTTACCTGACAAAGGTTGTGAGAAAACTTCTGAAGCTTGGGCTGCACAATATCAAAGAACAGGATATTGATCACTATGCAAACAAGAGGTTGAGGCTAGTCGGCGACTTCATGGAAATCTTGTTCCGCTCTGTACTTTTGGGAAAATACGGACTGGTGTCAAGAATCGTTTATTCTTATCAAAAATTAGTAAAAAGAGGTAAAATGCCTTCTATAAAATCCATCGTAGAATCTGATTATTTAAGCAAAAGAATAGTTTCACACATGGCAACCGGCCAATGGATTGGCGGAAGAACAGGAGTATGCCAGCGTCTTGAAAGAACAAATTTTGTCAGGACTGTAGCTCACCTTAGAAATGTTATTTCACCGTTGTCAGCAGCACAGGAACATTTTGAAGCGCGAGCGCTTCATGCAACCCATTGGGGAAGGCTATGTTGCGAAGAAACTCCTGAAGGAATAAACATAGGCTTGAGAAAATATCTTGCAACTTTTGCAGTTATATCAAGAACAGCAACGGCAAAAGAAAGGGAAATCGTCTATGACTTTATTAAAAAAGAAGCCACAGGAGCAGAATCAGACACTGTTGTTTTCATGGACGGATTGATTGTCGGCTATACAAGCATGCCGGAAAAATTTGTTGACGGAATAAAGCAAAGAAGGCGAAAAGGAAGCATTTATTATGCAATCAATGTAGCTTATTCGCCAGAATTTAATGAAGTTTACATAAACACAGATGCAGGAAGATTGCAAAGGCCTTTGATAGTTGTTGAAAATGGCAAATCTCTTCTGAGACAAGAGCATCTGGATGCTATATTAAGAAATGAAATGTCATGGTATGATTTGCTGAAAGATGGCATTGTAGAGTATTTGGATGCAGAGGAAGAAAATTATGCCTTGGTCGCTTTGAAGCCTGAGGATTTGACAAAAGAAAGCACGCATATCGAGATGCATCCAGGCGTAATATTAGGGCTTGCTGCTTCTCTCGTGCCCTTTGCAACTCATAACAGAGGCGACAGAGTAAACTTCGGAGCTAAAATGTCCGGCCAGGCCCTTGGGATTTTCAATACAAACTTCCTCATGAGGACAGACACAAAATCTGATGTTTTGATGTACCCGCAGGTTCCTTTGGTCTCAACAGTAGTTGGACAACAAATCGGGCTTGATTCTCATCCACAGGGACAGAATATTATTGTTGCGATAATGAGCTACAGGGGGTACAACATGGAAGATGGCATTGTATTCAACAAGGCATCTTTGGAAAGAGGTTTTGGAAGATCGTTTTTCTTCCGCACATACGTCACAGAAGAAAAAAAATATTGGGGTATTGAAAAGGACGAAATATGCATACCAGACAAGTCTGTCACAGGCTACAGGACAGAAGAAGCATATGCAAGCCTGGGAACAGATGGAATTGTGAACAGAGAGATTACTGTAGAATCCGGGGACGTTCTTATAGGAAAAGTTTCTCCCTTAAGGTTTTTCTGCCCTGTTGAAAGCTTCATGGTCGAAACTGAAAACAGAAGAGAAACGTCAGAAATCATACGTCATGGCGAAGAAGGTGTTGTAGATAATGTTATAATCACAGAATCAGGCGCTGGAAACAAGATTGTAAAAATTGTTGTCAGGAATGAAAGAGTTCCTGAGCTTGGCGACAAATTCACTTCAAGGCACGGTCAAAAAGGCGTCATGGCTATAGCAATTCCAGAAGAAGACATGCCATTCACAGCCAATGGCATAACGCCGGATGTTATATTAAATCCTCATGCAATACCGTCCAGAATGACTATCGGGCAGCTGCTTGAAATCATATCAGCAAAATACTCTTCGCTTTCCGGAACTATTGTAGACAGCTCTGCATTTGTCGAGCAAGGAGTCGGAACCGATGCACATGGTGCGTCAACCAGCCTTGAAAAAACCGTCCGTGACTCATTGATAAAATTAGGCTTCAGGGACGACGGCAAAGAAGCAATGTATGACGGCATTACGGGAAAGAAACTTGAAGGAACAATACTTATAGGCCCCTGCTTTTACCAGAAATTGCATCACATGGTTGCAAACAAGATACAGGCGCGTGCAAGAGGTCCTGTGACTTTGTTGACAAAACAGCCTACAGCCGGCCGGGCAAAGCAGGGTGGATTAAGATTAGGAGAAATGGAGAAAGACTGCCTTATAGCCCATGGTACTGCTCTCTTGCTTAAGGAAAGATTCAGCAGCGACAGGTATAAGATACCTATCTGCCAGACTTGCGGGCTTGTGGCAGTGGAAGATTTCATCAAAGGCAAAAGATTCTGCCCTGTCTGCAAGAAGGCAAAAATAGCCGATGTTGAAATGGCTTATGCATTCAAGCTAATGGTTGACGAGCTGAAGTGCCTTGGCATTTACCCAAAGATGAAGGTCACAGCAGAAGAGGGAGAAGAAACAGAAGCTCCTGAAGTCTCCTCAGAAGCAGGAAAGGCAGAAACAGCAGAACAGTGAGCCTTTTCTTTCGTGCATTATAAAATATTGCACAAAGAAAACCCTCGGGAAAAGAAGATAATATTATATGAAAATGGTGAAGAAAATGGCAGTAGCATATGCAGAAACACGCACAAGAATGACACAGGAAGAAAATGGATATGCTTTATCTGGAGCAATAGACTTTGCAGGCAATCATGTTAAACGTATGAGCATTACGGGAAAGGGTAGAGATGAACTTAGTGCACTTGACAATTATAGGGAAGCAATAAACCATGCACTAGAAATTTTGGAAAGGCTGGGTGCAGAATCAAATGCATTGCCTGTTGGAATAACATTGATTGGCTGAGGAAATAAAAATAATATTAAGAAGAGAAGTTCTTTATGAACTCCAGTTCTTTTGGAGTTTTGTAAAGACCTTTTCTTGCAAGAAAAGGCATTTACTATGGCAAATCTAGAAGGACTTGAATTCGGCTTCTTGTCGCCGAAGATGATAAAGGACATGGCAGCTGTCAAGATAGAGCAGGCAGAGCTGTACGATCCTGACGGCTATCCGATAGACGGAGGACTAACAGACCTGCACTTGGGAGTAGTTGACCCAGGGCTTAGATGCAGGACTTGCGGCGGAACTATCGGGCAGTGCCTTGGTCATTTTGGATTCTTGGAATTGATAAAGCCTGTTGTCCATCCTTTGTTTGGCAAGAAAATTTACATGATACTTACTTCTATATGCAGGGAGTGCTCTCGCCCTCTTGCCCCAGATGACGAGCTGAAAAAAATGAAAAATGCTCTTACAGAATTGTACAAGAGCAAAAAGAAAACTTGCCCTCATTGCGGCGCAAAACAGAAAGACCTGGAATTCCAGAAACCAACTTCATACAGGGAAGGAAAGATCGAGCTTACAAGCGAAGAAGTCAGGCAGAGGCTTGAAAGAATGACAGATGATGATGTTGCCTTGTTCAAGATCAAAGGGAGCAGGCCAGAATGGTTTGTTTTGACAATATTGCCTGTTCCTCCGGTCACCGTTCGTCCTTCTATCACGCTGGAAACAGGAGAAAGAAGCGAAGATGATTTGACGCACAAGTTAGTCGATGTAGTGAGAATTAACGAAAGGTTAAAAAAGAACTTGGAAATAGGCGCGCCTGATTTCATCATAGCAGACATCTGGGAATTGCTGCAATATCACGTTTCTACCTTGATGAACAATGAAATATCCACGCTTCCGCCGGCACGTCACCGCAGTGGAAGGGTATTGAAAACTCTTGTTCAGAGATTGAGCAAGAAAGAAGGACGATTCAGAGGAAATTTGTCAGGTAAAAGAGTTAACTTTTCTGCGCGTACTGTCATTTCTCCTGATCCGCAAATTCAGATCAACGAAGTTGGCGTTCCGCAGGAGATAGCAAACGAGCTTACAGTTCCAATAAAGGTAAACAAGAATAATATTGAACAGCTGAAAGAGCTTGTCAGCAACGGCCCAACAGCAAATGCAGGCGCAAACTATGTGGTAAGGCCTGATGGGATCAGGAAAAAAATTACAGACGAGAACAAAGAAGTCATAAAAAATGAAATTGATATTGGTTATGTTGTTGAAAGGCATTTGATGGACGGCGATATTACAATAATGAACAGGCAGCCATCGCTTCACAGGATGTCCATGATGGCCCACCGCGCAAGAATAATGCCTGGCCGCACTCTGCGAATAAATCTTGCAGTTACAATTCCTTACAACGCAGACTTCGATGGCGACGAAATGAACTTGCACATTCCTCAGACTGAGGAAGCCCAGACAGAGGCGGAAATGCTGATTCTGGTTGAAAATAACATCAGGTCGCCTAGATATGGCTTGCCTATAATTGCATGCAAGCATGATCATATCTCAGGATCTTATTTTTTGACAAGAAAGGACAACAAACTCACTCCAAAAGAAGCTGCAAAGCTTTTCCTTTCAGTCGGCATTGAAGACTTTCCAATAAAGGAGAGTTATACAGGAAAGGAGATATTTAGTGCAATACTTCCAAAAGGATTGAACATAGAATTCAAGGGGGAGCACTATGAATATGATGATGGGACTTCTGACGACAACATAGTCATCAAAGATGGCGTACTGAAGAGCGGCGTAATAGATGATGAAGCGCTTGCAGAAAAGAAAGGTGCATTGATAGACGCTATTGAAAAAAAATTCGGGCCTACAGCCACAATAAAATTCATTGACAAAGCAACGCGACTGGCGCTGGAAATGATAACAATGCGCGGATTTTCGATAGCAATCAGCGACATGGACATAACTGAAAAATCAAAGAAGCGCGTAGAGAAAACAGTAGAGGATTATGTTATAGAAGCAGACAATTTAGTCAAGGCATATTATTCAAACAAGCTTGAGCTTATCCCTGGATTGACGCCTGAGATGAGCTTGGAAAATAGGATACTTCAGCTTGGTGGAATGACATCAAACACAATAAGCGATATAATCAAGAAGGATATTCCATTCAATTCAGCAGTGACAATGGCCAAGACTGGCGCAAGAGGAAGCTTTGTTAATCTTACCCAGATGTGCGGAATTGTCGGGCAGGAATCAATAGGCGGCGAGAGGATACACCGTGGTTACATTGGCCGAACATTGACTCATTTCAAGCATGGAGATTTGGGATTGAAAGCCTGCGGATTTGTAGGCAATGGCTACAAGAAAGGATTGGACCCGTTTGAATTTTTCTTTGATGCAATGAACTCGCGTGAAAACCTCATGGACAAATCCCTGCATACCCGTCATTCGGGGTACATGGAGAGAAGACTGATCAACGCCCTGCAGGACCTGCGAGTGGAATACGACGGAACTGTAAGGGACAGCAAAGGCCATATCATACAGTTTGTCGCAGGCGAAGACGGCCTTGACCCTGCAAAAGTGGACCATGGAAAACTAAAGATGGAGAAAACATTGAATTTGGGTGAATAAAATGGGAAATGATTATATGCCAGGCTTTTCAGTTGTAGCATCTTTAAAACTACCTAATGCCAGAGATTTATTTAATGATTACATGAAAGATTTATCTTGTAATTGCATGACACTCAATCGTATAACAAAAGAGCCAGATGGCTCATTCATTGTGGATGACATCACTATCGCACCATCCGATGAGAGGATTGATTTTTTGGGAGAATACAAGACTAAAGCTAGAAGAATTGCAGAAGAATTTATTGATTATTGTATATCAAAAGGAAAACCTGTATGTAAGAATGACGTTTCATATGATTGTCGAAGGTTCCATGTTTGAACATGCTGGAGGAGATGAATAATTATGACAAATGCTTATGTGGAATTTATATTTACAGCAGAGCTAAAATTAGCTGGCGCCAGACAGGTTTTAGGGAGATATGCCCAAAAAAATGGCCTGCCTCAAGAACAAGACAGCTCGTGCAGAATAGGAGATGTAGTCGTTGGCGTGTCTGATGACCCATGGTCAGAAGAAGGAGAATTTGTCGAGTTTTCCGGACCAAGGAACGACACGATAAGAGTCGTACAAAAATTTGCACGTTACGCGGGAGCGCAAAGCGAACCAAAATATGGCATTGCTACAGTCGGCGAGCTTATGCCTTTGTTAGAAGCTTTATCAGGTGAATAAAAAATAATATTTAGAAGATAAGTTCTTTATGATCTCCAAAGGTGTATGACGCCAAAGGGCGTCTGTTCGCCACTGGAGTATTGTAAAGACCTTTTCTTGCAAGAAAAGGCATTTACTATGGATTTATCAAAAAAGACTATGGAAGATTTCGAGACATTCTGCAAGGAGCAGGGTTATAGCGAAAAACAGAAGGCAGAAAAGCTTGAGCTTTTGCAGAAGCTGATCCAGAAATTCCAGTACGAGCCTGGCGAAGCGATAGGCGTCATAGCCGCGCAGTCGATTTCCGAACCCGCTACGCAGATGAGTTGTTCGCCATATGAAAAAGTTATTTTGAAAAAAGATAACAAAATAGGAATTGTAGAAATAGGAAAATTCACAGATAGAATTGTAGAAAATATAGGAAGTAGTGTTAATGACTGGGATGTGTGTGATATTTCCTCAACAGACATTTATGTTCCAGGCATAACACAGGAAGAAAAAATAGAATGGAAAAAAGTTCTTGCGTGTAGCCGGCATAAAGCTCCTGAAAAAATGCTAAAATTAACAACATTTTCAGGAAGACAGATAATTGCAACGCCATCGCACTCATTTGTGACAAGAAAAAATAATCAAATAATTACTGCTGCTGGCTCAGATTTAAGCATTGGCGATAGGGTACCTGTAATAAAATATTTACCGGAAAATTGTATATCAGAAATAAATGTCACAGAGCATGTTGATGTAAAATCATTGCATGAGAATTCAGGACTTCTTTATACAAGAAAAAATTCAAAACCAATTCCAAAAAAAATTGATCTTGATTTCCTTTTTGGATGGTTCATAGGTGCCTATTTATCAGAAGGTAATGTAGAAAAGAGCCATGTTGGAATTTCAAATATCGATGAGAAATTTATTTCTAATGTAAAATCATTCGCTAAAATAATTGGTATGGACTTTGTAGACAGAATTTACAATGGTGAATACGGGCCCGGAAGAACAATTAGAATAAATTCAAGCCTCCTTGCAAATTTCATAGCAGCAACCTGCGGAAAAGGTTCTAACAACAAGAAAGTGCCTCAATTTGCATACAGTGCAAAAGAAGAATTTGTTTCTGGTCTTCTAAAAGGCTACTTTGATGGTGATGGGAATGTAACTGTTAGCAGGAGGATGGTACGAGTATCTTCAAACTCAAAAGAATTACTGGATGGAATCGCGCTTTTGCTCACACGCTTTGGAATCTTTGCGCACAAGGTCGACGCAAAAACAAAATTAAAAACTCAGCACGGACTTATAATTCCATACAAATATGCACCCATATTTCTGGAAAAGATAGGATCTGACATAGAAAGAAAGAGAAAAAGACTGGAAATCCTGTCAGAGATTTCCATAAAATACTGGACCAAGAAATCACAAGATTTCACAGATGTGATAGGCGGATTTGGAGATTTGTTTTATAGCACATCTAAAAAACTTGGATACCCATCAAGGTACACTAACAGTTCTACAAAAAGGCAGAAGATCGGAAGGACTGTTCTCGCCAGGCATATACAATTATTTGAAAAATTATCTGCAGAGAAAAATATTGACATATCAAAAGAGTTAGCAATCATGAAAAGGATGTACAACTCTGATGTTGTATGGGACCAAATTATTAAGATAGAGCAAATAAAACCTGAGTATGTATATGTCTATGACCTAACTGTAGAAGGAACAGAAACATTCACAACATTTGATGGAATAGTTACTCATAATACGATGCGGTCTTACACGATGGCTTCACAGTCTGACCGTCTTTCAAAAGTCACACATGGCCTTCCAAGGCTTATAGAAATATTTGATGCTCGCAAGACATTTGAAAAGCACATGAAAATCTATTTGATGCCGGAATATAACACAAAAGAAAAAGCCAAGGAAATTGCCAATCAGGTAAAGTCAAAAACAGTCGGCAGCCTGGTTGTTTCTGATTCTATTGACTTGATAAATATGAGAGTAGAGCTTGAGCTGGAAAAGGAATCCTACAAGGACAAGGCAAAAGAAGTGATGATTGGAATAAAAGACACGGAAGTGACAGCAAAAGGCGCGTTAATCTATGTCAAGCCAAAGAAAGATGACGTAAAGAACTTGAGGAAGCTGAAGAACAAATTACTGAAGCTTCAGGTAGATGGCGTAAAGGGGATAGAAAATGTCATTGTCGTGAAGGAAAAGGATGACTGGCTTATTCAATCAGTGGGCACAAACCTGAAAAAGGTTCTAAAAGTAGAAGGCGTTGATGTTGCAAGAACCACAACAAACGATATTTATCAGGTTTATGAAGTTCTTGGGGTGGAAGCTGCAAGAAACATTATTTTGCAGGAAGCAAAAGAAACCCTGGACGAGCAGGGTCTGGAAGTTGACATCAGGCATCTTATGCTTCTTGCAGACATGATGACATTTGACGGTGTTGTCAATGATATAGGCCGTTACGGCGTTTCAGGCAAAAAAGCTTCTGTTCTTGCAAGGGCAAACTTCGAGGAAACAAAAAAACACCTGGTCAATGCATCATTTTTTGGCGAAACAGACAATCTGCAGGGCATAATTGAAAATATAATCGTTGGCCAGATACCTCCAATAGGCACAGGAATGGTCCAGCTGGGCATAGATATGGACAAGATGCGTGCCATGGCCAAGAAAAAATAATCATAATTTCAACATTTTTCTCATCAAAGCATCTATTTTTTCTATATTCTGAGACTCTAAATCGCCAATTTTCTTTTTCAGTCGTTTCTTGTCTGTCTATCGCGCGCAATTGAAATATCATGGCCACAGAATCTGCAATAAGGCCATTTGCTTTACTAGATATTATAGAAAAACTATAATCAAATCTAAGCGCCATTATATTGCTAGTAACAGGAATAATTAAAACTATATCAGAAACTTCTGAAACGATAATAGCAGGTCTTGTGCCAGCTTGCTCATGGCCATTAGACTGTGGCAGCTCTATTAACCAGATTTCTCCTTTTCCCATAATTCTCGCTCAAAATTTTCAAGTGCTTCATCACTAAGCTTATCCCACTCTGTCAGCTCGATTTTTAATTCCAGCATTTTTTTTGCTTCATGAATGTAATGAATAAGCGCTTTGTCGATAACTGTTTCTACTTCTGAGCCTGTTAATTCAGCTATTTTTTCTATTTCTCTCTCTGTTTTTTTTGATATTTCCACTTGCATAATTATCTTTGAATCAATAGCTTATATGCTTTGTTCACTCATTCTTCACAGAAGCAAGCTTCCATAAGTGCTCAAAGTGGTCTTTGTAAGTTTCAGCTATTTCTGTATTTTCAATCATTATTGCGGTTGGCGGCGCCCCCCAAACAACCAGTACAACTTTACTTGCATAAATGTATGTATTTGTAGGATTGAACTGCTTTGCATCAAGGAATTTATATGTTGTTGTAGATGCAAATGATTTATCAAAAGTAAATATATCTTTTTTCTTCAATGTTATGATTCTTTCCTTAATTTTCTTATTCCTGAGGTCCCGAAAATATTGTGAAATGAAAAGCCTGAGGTTTTCATCATATTTTGCATCATCAACGCCGGTTATCATAACATCCTTGCCTGTCTTGACTATGTCACGTAAAAAATATTTTATACCTTCAATTCCCTTGAAAACTTCCACTCGTGTATCCTCGTCATGAGCAGACGCAATCTTCAGGAGCTCAGGCAATAAATTATTGACCTGCTCTTCTTGGTACTCTATATCTCGCTTCTTTTCCTCCAAGTATTGCTTTATTTTTTCAGGGGAAGTTGCTTGAAAAAACTTCTTCGCACCCTTGTAAACATGCGTAACTAAGCCCTTTTCCATCAATTTTTCTAATTTGTCATAAATATGAGCTCTGTAGATGCCAGTTTTTTTACCTATTTCATAAGCAGATAATGATCCGTTACGCAGCAACACGATGTATATCTTGATCTCATTATCAGCTAGACCTATTCTTCTCAGTGCTTCTGTTTCCATACTTCTACATTGTTATGCTAGTTTAAATTCGTACCATGTATGTGCGACACAATTTTATATGCTAGTAATATAATTACTATATAGTGAATAAAATTAGTAAAGTATACGCAATTGGCCCAGCTGATTATGTCATGTCGCTTATGAATGCCGACATAATTAACAACAGGTTTGAAACTGGAGTAGACTTTTCTCTTGATTTAGGATTCACTGTAGGAAATAAGCTGTGTAAACGACATCATGAAGAATATGTCACTGAAGGGCTAGCAGTAGATCTTGAAAAACTCGAAATAGAAGCAGAAATGAAGCATGGCAAAAGGCCACATTTTGAGGGATCAAGAAAGTGCGGACCTGTTATGTATGCTATTAGAGATGATGAATCAGAAGTGGAAAAACTAAGTCGATATTTCAATATGCTTTACTTTTTACAATTGCGGAGTAGAGCTTTATGAATTTCAAAGCTCTAGCAGAAACTCTTAACAAGTCTATGATGTCGGATCATGTCTGCGTCAGCAAAGACAGAAATCCTGTTTTCATAGCAAAAAATAAAATGTTGCCAGATCAGCTAGCCTGCGTACTTGGTCAGTATACGCTATTCACAAAAAATGTAGTCCACTTTTTGTACGCAGCCAGAAATACTGCCAGGCTGGCAAAATGGAAAAGCGTGGATGTAGAATTGACGCGCAATTTAGGAGAAGAATTGGGCACTGAAACAGAGTGCATAACTCACAATAATATGCTGATACTTGGTATAAAGGAAACTGTCGGTGTAGACCTTTCAACAATAGTGTCAAATGAAGCAACAAAGATTTTCATAGATAAAATGACCGCAATAATGTCAGACAAAAAAGTGTCCTATGCATCGGGTGCAGCTTATGCTCTGGAATGCTCTGCAATACCTGAGTTAAGAATTGTTATAGAACTGGTGAAGGACTTAGCAAATATGAAAACAGGTTCGGCAAAGCTTTCCAATAGATTGCAAAGTTTTTTTGACGACCATCTTAATGTTTGGGAAGTGGCACATGAGTCATATCTTAAGGAGGCGTGTAGAAATTATATAGACGAAAACAATGCTTTGGAATTTCAATCAGGCTTTGAAGCTGTCATGGAAACTATGGATGAATGGTGGCTTGGACTCAAGGAAGAATCAGACTTTCTATAATTTTTATATAGTGATGCTCTTCATGTATAACTATGGTCGGTAGGACAGAAGCACTTGAATTGCGCCAGACGCAGTTGCAGACATATGTTGGTTTTACGTCTTTCATGACTGTAGTAACAACATTTTTCACCGGGTTACTATTGACACAGATTAAAAATTATGACATATCAATAAAAGTTCCCATAGCATTTCTTCTGATAAGCATGTTCGGGTTTCTTTATGCGACACTGATATACACGAATGGCTCAGATGAAATAGCAAGGGGCAAAGTAAAAACTGCAAGAAAACATTTGCTAATGGGAGATGTATTGTCAGAGTACATTGGCGTGTATCTGCTTGTCCTGTCAATACCGCTTGTAATGAATGCTATAACAGGAGATGGGTTTCTTAGAATTGTTTCGCTAGTTGCGTCGTTAGGCGGATTTGCCCTGTATCAATTTTCACATCTTTCGATAATAGAAAAACATTTCAAGCGCCAATACGAAAAAATATCAGCCGCTCTTATCATTCTGGGGCTTTTAGTGTTCAGTTCACAGACTTATGAGTTTTATTTTGTTGAGCTGTCTATTATTTTGATGATATTGATATTATCAATAGCTTACTATGCAACAAAAAAAGATTACTAAGTTAGTGTTTATAATCAAAAACTATTTTT
>JACQNW010000044.1 GCA_016202845.1 Candidatus Aenigmatarchaeota archaeon | reverse complement strand
GTAGTATACCATTAATAAACTAGATTTGTAATTTTTTTTTCTTTCCAACGAAAGAAAAGTTACCATGCGTAAGCCTTCATTTCTTTATTTCCACTAGGGATTTTTTCTTTGTAAGAAAAAAGGGCTATATGTTCTGGAAAGAATTGATCTCGATGTTGGCATTGTTCTTGAGTTCGTAAAGATAGTTGTCTATCCTTGCTATGATATGGAATGTTTTGAAAGGTTCTGTTATTTGATTTGCATTGACAATATTGAAAATCAACGATCGCCTTGATTCGCCCTTGAAAATTTCTATCGCCTGCGCGTTCCTGCAAACGATAGCCCCACCAGCACCTCCTCCAATAGGGCAGTTAAAATCGCCATTCGGCGAAGTCACGCGCAGTCCAGAATCAAACGTCACTTCCAAAGCATTTGGAGGAATCTTGCTTGGCATTGGAATGCCGGCAGAGCCTGCAACCTGCCCGCTCCCGGCATTTTTTATTTTGAAAAGAAGGGTTGCTGTCTGTCCTGATAAAGCGTAAGGCGATCCAAGCAATTCCGCATCTATTTCTACAGGACCTGACGAATGGGCTTTTGACTGCTGTACGCTTAGCTTCTCGCCTGTTACCTGCCTTCTCAGAACTTCATCATACCCAATGATTGGTATCAAATATGTGAATGATGCATCGTACTGGTAAGTTACTTTGAAATCCATCCTGGCGGTTGTTCTGATATTGACTATTTCATCCTGGAAAGGCGCGACAAGGAAAAAGTTTATCTGCTTTTGCTCGCCTGGAAATATTGACACGCAGTTGGGATCTCCAAAATAACATTTGTCAGGCTGACACGGCCTTGCAGCCGAATTGCATAATGGGCCAACAGACGCCAGTCCGCCAACACGCGTATCCTCTCTCATCACCGGTGCATCAAAAAGGTCTACAACAACATTGTCTGCCTTGTTTATTTTGTCTTGATTTTCCAACAAGAAAGATAAAACTACAGGCGTTACTGTTGGCGGTATTGGAGGAATGGCGGCTGGATTTCCTCTGCTGCTCGGCAGGACAGGGCTGTTTGGTATGGTTTCTATGCTTTTTATGGCAAGAATGTCCCTCTGGCCGTCCACATTCACGACAGTATTGAGGTCGATTATGTTGCTTCCAAAAATATTTGGTATTCCAGCGCATCCGGCTGTAAAAACGAGCAGTACAAGTAACAACATCAGCCAAATGCCTTTTAGCCTTTTCATAAATAATAATCTGCTAAGCTTAATATAAAGATTGAGAACATTAGAAATAAATGGGCTTTTTTGAAACATACTTCATAGATCCAATAACACACGGAACTGGCTACAACATTTACAATACAACAGTATATGCAATTCTTCTTGTAATCTCAGCAGTTATTGTTTACAAAGTCATAAAGAAGATGGGCATAACCATAGACAGGAAATTCCTCTTCGCAGTCACTCCATATATGTTCTTGGGCGGGCTGATGAGGGCCCTTCAGGATGCAAAAATCTTTGAAACTGTTTTTCTTATCACGCCATTGATCTATGTGTCAATTTTTCTTTTAACTTTTGTAGCGCTGGTAGTTTCCAGGCTGCTGAACAATAAAATAGCTTATTATAAAACATGGTTTGGAATAGGGGCAGTATTGTCAATAGCAGCTTTGTCTTTTGTTAAATTAGCAGACCCTGCCGCCTTGCTTCTCATGCTCGGAATAACAGCGGTGTGGGCAGTTGCCATATTTGCAGCGAAATGGATTGCCGAATGGAAGGGTGTAGGCAAAATAAGGAATCTGCTGACAACAGAAAATTCTTTTTTGCTGTTGGCGCATGAGTTCGATGCCACTACAACATTCGTGGCAACAACATTCTATCCGTATTTTGAACAGCATGTCCTGCCTTCTTTCTTTATCTCACTGTTCGGCACATGGTTCATGTTTGTCCTGAAATTTGTGGTGGTTGTTGTTGTTCTGCACGTGCTTGATAAAGAGCTTTCAAAGCCTGAAGACCTGGAAAAAAGAACATTCCTGAAATTCCTTGTTCTCGTTCTTGGCATGGCCCCAGGATTAAGAAATTTCTTCCGGTTAATCATGGGTGTTTAAGCAGTAAGTCAAATTAAAGCCAGGAGCTTTTTCTTCTTTAATTTTAATTCTCTTGGTGTGAGATTCAGGTATTTGTATTCTCTGAAATTTCTTACCAGGGATAAAAGCTCATTTCTAAGGTTATGGAGCTTGAACTCTTCGAGCAGTTTTTTATAGCGGGAAAAATCAGCATCACAATTAATCAGCAAAGACATTATATCAATTCTGTCTTTTTCGCCTTTCGAGCTTTGGCTTCGGGCAAGTTCTGCAAACTGCTTCAGTATCAACAGCTCTTCAATCTTTGCAACCAAAAACCCTTCTATTTTTGATGTGCCTATTTTTTCCAAAGGCAAGCCAAGATCAGAATAATATGGCACGTATATGTCAATGTCTATGTTGCCTTTCTTGATCTCGTATTTTTTCATCTTGTTGTTTTTCCTTAAGTCATAATTTTTGTTCAAAAATTCAATCGTTTTAAAATCTGCCACTATATTTATGTCCCTTGACTTGTTTTTCTTTGCAAACAAGTAAACTGCCCAGCCGCCTATCAGAACAAAGCTGAATTCGCCTTTTATTTTTTTAAGCAATTCCCAGCTTTCCTCTGTAAGCATGTCATGCCAGTATTGCATCCAATCGCCTCTCCAAAGCATTCAAATAATCTTTTGCGTACCATTCCCTGAGGTTCCACAGGTCTGTGAACATTTGGGTTTTTGTCATTTTATCAAAATGTTTTTCCAGCACAAATACATTTGGCGGGCCTGCTTTTGGCGGAAAACGTTTTTTCACTTCTTCACCGTCGCCATAAACATAAACTTCAGAATAATCTGCAGGTGCTTCCTTGAAAGCAAGGCGATAAGCCGAGTAAGCGGCAAACACCACAGTGGACGGCATTGTTTTTTCAATATCCTTTGCCGCCATTTCTGCGCGCGTAGCATAAATCACATCCTTTTCTATGTTTCTAATGCTCGCCCAGAGCATTAGTATTTTTTTTGTGTCCACAACAGAAAAACTGCGCAAACTCACAGAAACAGCGCCCATCTTTCTAAGCGGATGCAAGGCATGGTTTACCGTGCTCAAGGAAACTCCCAGGTCTCTGGCTATTCCAGCCTGCGTAAGCTTTTTCCTGTTGCTTTCCGCCTCCTGCAAAATGCGCCTGTAAACAAGCTCTGTCTTTTTCATCTGTATTTTTTATAATAGATACTATTTAAATCTTTCGATTATTTGGAAAGAAAGGTGATAAGAAGTGCCGATAAGGAATTTTCCTGGCCTTGATCATGGACATTTAATATCCGGCAATTGTCCTGGCTTCGTCCCCATCAAGAAAAATAGTGGGTCTCAGATCGCCAGCTTGAGAAAGCTCCCTGTTAAGCTCATTTACGTCCACATAGCCTGCAGCCATTGTTGCGCCTGTAAGTTCTGATACATCTTCAGGCGATATTTCCACATATCCAATGCCGCCCCTGTCCTCTCTTCTGACTTGTTCAAGGAGTTCATCGCATCTGTCGACTGTGCTATATGTGTCAGGCCTCTTGTCAGGGTCTTTTGCCAGCAAGCCTTGCACCATGTCTTTTACGCCGTTTTTGACAGTGGCTGAATATGGCAATTCATCAAGTAGTGTAAAACCGTTTGGCAGCTCATTTCTTTTCATTGCACTAAAAATAATTTGTAGTGCTCCGTAATCATTGGTTTTTTTTGGAAATTCCCATGGCATTGTTCTATTTGTAAGCGTGGCAAGCGCAACGCATCCCAATGAATATCTGTCAACAGGCGGATCAAATGTGCTCGCAGAAAGACGCATTGTCTCAGGCGCCATGAATCCTACAGTGCCAATCATCATGCCTCCAAAATCCTTTCTTTCAATGCCGTTTTTTTTGGCAATATTTTCATCCCATGCTATATCAAAGTCAAAAAGTTTTGCATTGTCTGGATGCACTCTTGCTATTTTTCCGCCGGCAACATCTGCTGGTATCAGGATATTCTGAGGCTTTATGTCGCGGTGAGCTATTTGATAAACATCAGTTGTGGTAAGCAAATCTGCCAAAGCTTTAACCAAAATTAATGCTTCTTCTGTAGAATAACCGCGTTTTTTTGTTATATGGCCAGAGTGCGTACGTGATTCGACCAATTCAAGAACAAATATGGCAGTGCCGTCTCCATCAATAATTTCGTAGTTTGAGCCTCCGTATCTCAATACATTAGCGTGGCCGTTAGAGCCGCCCAATGACTTGTATATCCCGTCCTGCATTACGTATGTAAGAATATGTTTGTTGCTGCCTCTGGGTATTCCGTTGTAAACTTTCATTGTGAAACGTTCATCCCTGTTTCCAACTTCTCCATACTCTTCTATTACATCTACGAATGAATCCCCTTCTCTTGAAGGCGGTTTCATTCTTTCAACTTGAGTATATAATTTGCCCCCGGCAAAAGGCAGGTCTATCACTTTTCCATGTTCAAAATTAAGGTAATCCCTTAGCAAAATTATATTGCTGCCTGTAGGCAGCGTACATTCACCAGCATCTCCACCATTTGACATTTTTTCACCATTCTATGCTCTGTGCTATCCGGTTGTTTAACCCCGGTCTTTTATTATCCAAGGTTTAACTATTTTTCAAATAGTTTGTGTATCAGTTGTGATTGTATGTAACTATTTAAAAGTAATTAAAATACATACATATTTAAAGGTTGCAGGAGTAGAATAGAATATGCCAAAAGTGTATCTCGTAGACATTCTGCATGAAGCAATGAAAAATGGCAGTGCTAGTGTTTACAACAGTACTTTAGAGCAACATCCTAAAGGGCTTGACCAAGAAGCCGTGGTCGCATTTAGCAGGTATGTTGTCAATAAGGTGGCAAGGGAATGTTCAGCGGCTTCTATTTATCTTGCAGCAGCATTGGCTTACAGGGAAGAAGCAAGGAGCGCCAGGAAGTCAGAAGCATCGCACATGTCATGGAGACGCTATGCTGAAAATATCAAATTAGACGACCCACAAACATTGGCTGAGATAAGGAAATATTTCAAAAATCTGGACTTTGTTCATTTGCGAGGTTGTAATATTGAATCTATTAGCGTATACGATTTGGTTTTGCCTGACTTGGAAATAGAAGGCAGCAGGACTAAACAAGCCTTAATAAGAAATGTAAGATTGAATGGAGCTGTAATTCCATTTTCACATTTCCAGGAAGTTTCTATACTTGATGATTGTAGGTTTGAAGACGTTAACGCTCTGGGACTTGATGCAGAAGACGTCGGGATGCAGGGCTTGAATGTTAACAATTCTATACTTGATTCAGCAAGACTTTCAGGCGACGCAAGCGGCGCTGTTTTCAGGAGATCTTATCTTCGCAAGGCCCGGCTTTTGGATATGGACACGAAATCAAGAGCGGCAAAACATAATGCATTTAGAGCTGTAGATGCTGACAAGAAAAGGACCAGGTTTGAGGATTGTTACTTCAATGGCACTGAAATTAGAAATCCTAAAGCTTTCATAGTTGAGACAGAGGGCGGATATGAACATCCTATTCCTCTTCATAAGTTAGAGCAATCAGAAGCAATCATAGTTAAAGCCAATGGCAGCGGAATTCCAAAACCAGCAGGAAATGGCAAAAACGGTACGCCATCAAACGGCGGTAGATAATCATGGCAAATCAACTAGTGCCAAAGCCTTTGGGAATGCAGGATTATAACGGCCCGTGGGACAATGATGTAGAAGTAAAGCACATATTCGACGAACTTATAAATCGTGGTGTTTCTGGTGCAACAGCAAGGGTTCTTGCTGACGAAAAGAGAAGAAAACCTGTAAGGCGTGAAATAAGAGAAGCATGGAAATCAATGAATCCCGTGACTACAGGCAGATATCATTATTACAAAGAAAGATTTGGCCAAACAGGCGACCACGATGCTTTTGCAGAATTTGACACAAGTATCAGAAAAAGAAGCCCTGTTGCTGCTGCAGTACGGGCATTTGGTGCTTCATATTGGTATGTTGCAACCCAAACAGGTGATATATTAGAAAACTTAGGATTGCCAAAAATACCTAGCATTATAGTAGCCTCTTCGCTTGCCGCAGTTCCGTTTCTTTGTGCAGGCAGCACGTTGCCTGTCATCGGCACAAAAACATTAGATCCTTATAGTTATGACAGAGTCAGGGTTATTGAAAGCAGGCTGGATGAAAGAGACGTGGGTAACGGTGTTGTTTACGAGTGGAATCTGGCAGCCCGTGATAAACAAGGCAGAATTATTAATAAAAAACGGTATGTCCAGAACCCTGAAGCTGCTGCTCGTATTTCTAACATAACATATGGTGATGACGTTGACCTTCCTTCTGGTGGCATGAGAAACTGGTTTACAGAAGCGCTTGAGCCAGAATCATGGACAGATGCAAGATTCACAGAATCTTTGTCTGTGAGCCCTTCAGTTTATGAAGGCCAGGTTCGTGGAGCAGCAACAGTTGAGTATTACAAAGGTCGTGGAACAATGATTGTTACAGTTAATGGTAAAAAAGGTTCAAGGTCAATAACATATGTGGGAGACGAAGAACTTATTAAAGCGGCTAATGAAATGTTAGGAAAAGAAAAAAGTTATGTAAGATTTAACACAGACGGCAATCCTGCATTGCTTATATCAAATTTATCAGGTGGTTATAATGGCAGCTAGATACATTTCAGCAACGCTGCCATTAGCTGGATTGATTTTGGCAGGATGCGGCGGCAATACTAAATATGCAGAAATAAAGCCTGCAGCTATTTCACAGTCATATACTGGCAATGCTGCATTTCCTGATAAAGCAGACATGAGAGAAGATCGTCTTGTTTTAAGAGATGCTCATGGCAGGGAAGTTAAATTAAAAGGGCCGCAAGAAGTCGTTAGAAAGCATACAGCAAACGGTCATCTTTTTACATTTAGTTATCCTGAAGGTGAAACCGATGTTGATATGAATGATGTAAAAATATCGCCAAATGGTTTTTACAGGGGAACACTGATTGGTGTCGAAGGTTCGATTCACACAACTCCGCAAGGGCGGGAACTTGATGGAGAAATTATAATTAGTCTTGCTGACATAAATGGAGCGCCTCTGGAAGTAAGATATACGCCAGACCCTGATACAACACGAGATTATGTTTTAAGATTAAGGCTGCTTATTGGAAGAAAAATAACAGGTAAAGTGGGTACTGACAGAATAAGATCTCTAACATTTGATGAACAGCTTTAAACTTTCAAATTGCAGTTATTTGTACTGGTTGGGAACTTGAATCCTGTAAATGTCCGTTCTGAATAATCCACTCCTCTGGTACCAATAGGGTCGCCTGAGATTATTATTGGTTTTACATTGCTCCAAGTAATTGCAAGTCCGGCAGTTCTTGCAGTATTTATTGCAGCAGTAATTTTTGTCTCGCCTATATTGTAGGCTGCAAACGCAAGATGCCACTGATCATCAGCTGTTACTGCACCGCCATACAAATTAGCTAAGTAATTTAGATAAGTTGCCCCTGCTTGAACATTTAATTGTGGGTCGCACAAATCTGCTGGGTTTGGAAATCCATGGCCGGCAGCTGTCGAGGCAAGTATTTGCATTGTTCCTATTTCACCTGAAACACCGCATTTCACTTCTGCAGTTGAATAATAATGTGCACAACGGCTTTCTTCACCCATAACAGCGCCCACGGCATTTGCAAATACAGCATCACCAGGTCTTACGCCACTAGTTTGCACTACAGTTTGCGGAGAGTATGGCGTAAATATAGCGCCAACACAAAGGCTTTTTTGTGAGCAAGGCACTCCTTTTGGAATCACAATTCCCTGTGCTATTTGCTGGACTGGCTGCTGAGCAGGAACTGTGCCAGCTGCATCCTCGCACGCCCCGTTCTTCTGGCCTGTCTTTGGATGAACAGCATCAGGATTCCACTTGCAGTTCCATCCGCATTGTGGAGAAGCTTCTGTGCATGTAGTTGGATGCAAGAATTTGCCACAAAGCTGTTGAGACCCGCATACATGGCATGCAACTACTAAATCAGAGTCATCTTCACTAAAAGGCAATGCATCCGCAATTTTATCAAGTGCATTATTGATTAATGGCAGTTTGCCATAGTACTCGTAATAGCATGTGCGCGCTGGATTTGAAGAATCTTTTACTGCTAAGCATGCATCATGGTTCGGAGCTTTCCTGCATTCCTGCTCGTATGGCTCGAACAAGACTCCTATAGGAGCTGTTACTATCACGCCTTTCTCTTTCACTGTTTTTACAAAATAGCCGTTGTTTATATCATAAGTATTTTTTTCACCGCCTGTTTCTGGATCTTGTACTTTAACAGGCGTCTGGCTTCCGATTTGCGCAGTTATCAGAGAAGTCCTTGTTCCGCTCATTTGAGCTAATGGCAATTTACAGATGAATGAGTAAATTGAATTTGTCTTGTATGTTTCTATCTCTATGATATCGCGAAGCGGTTTAGGTGTGTATGTAACAATATGATTATCCGGATCTATTGTAAATGAACTATCAACTGAAGAAACATCAGGTGGTCCGCAGTCTATTCCAGTATCTGCCAAAATTGTTGGTATTTTCAAAATAATTCTTGTATTTTCCGTGAGCAATATTGACGAGTCATCGCGTGCGGATGAAATAGAAACCAGAAGCAAAACTTTATTTAAGTCTTGTATAGCTGGATTTGGTGTCTTGAATATCAACGGCTGCGGCCCGACATTTAATGACAGCCGCGCAGGCGTGACTTTTGCAGTAGCAGCCACCTGCTTGAAAACATCCTCGCCTTGCCTGAATCTTTGCTGAAGTATATCCTGATCTATTACCGTAACAAGCAAAGAACTGCTCGCAGTATAAACATATGTTATGGTCATGTTTACTTTTGCAAACTGAGTCTCTGCTCTTCTCTGTGCCAAGGTCTTTGCAATAAACGGCTGGATGTTGAATATGTCTGACTCGCCCTTGCTCATTCTAGTTGCAAGATAAAATTCTCCTCCTGTCGGCTTGTTGTACTCCCTCATTGAAGGCGGGAGAATTGCCAAAAATGAATCTGGCGGAGCTTGTGATGGCGCTACTTTTGCAAACGTCTTGTCGCAGTAAGCATTGCAGTCAAAGCTGACAGATATATGCTGTGCTTGCTCAAGTTCTCCATCGTTTTTAATTACAGAAGCGAGCGCGAAGTCTAGTCCCGCGGGCACGTTTTGGGGCAGTCCGTCTAGCGCTATGATTTCTATGCCCTTGGCTATGCTTAGCGGTTTTTCAGGAACAGCATTAAGTCTTTGCTGCCTTGAATACCATTCTGTCGGGTTTGTCGCAAGAAGGTAGACGTCGTTAACAGCATTGCTCACCACATTATAAGCAAGCTCAGCAGCCGGCCTCACCTGGTCTACGGCCTGCTGATAGTAACCGCTGTACGGTCCAAGCGCCACGTAGGCAAAAAACAATATTACTATGCTAAGGGTCATCACAGATTTGTTGCCGCCTGTCTGGTATATCTGGAAATTGCCTATGAACAGTGCAAGCGCTGCCCAAATTATCAAATAGGTCCAGGTTAACCCGCCGTCAAACCAGAAGAATGCCCCTATTATGGTCATGAAAAGTATAGCGCTGTATCCCATCATCGCGCCTGTAGACAGGTTTGCAAGCCAGTCCAGGGGCGTCCTTGAATTCTCAAATGAAAGCAAAAAAGTAAACACAGCCGACACCAATGGCATTATCCACAGCAATCTGGGGTCATACCCGACATATTGCAATATGAAAAAGAACTGTATCAGCACAAAAATCGTGTGGGTAGTCCAAGGGCCGATGATAAGTCCCCATAAATTATAAAAGATGTTTGTCCATCCCGCCCCCGTTGTCTGCAGGCCCCTGCTTAAGCTCTCAAGGCCTCGTGTAAGGGCGAACAGCATCGTCCTGCCCCTTGTGGCAAACCTTTCTGCAAGATCCTCTGCATACATATCTAGTTCGTTCTGTATTGCTGTCTGCTCTGGCGAATTCAGTGGCACCTTGAACCTTCTTGAAACCATTACAGAAATATTAACAGCCCTGTCCCTTGCAACCTGCCTTAGTTGAGAAGAAGCTGCTTCAAGTTTCTTCGAGAATCCTTCTTCAAAATCCCTGTATTCCCTGTCATATTCCTCAAGAACTCGGTAAGCAGTAAGAATAGCATCCATGTTTGGGGGCTGTGCTGTCTGAGCCTGCATGTCTTGCGCAATATTCATGAGGTCCTGATCTCTATTTCTTCCCAAACCAGCTCTTGCAAGCCTGAACCAGCCAATACCTGCGCTCCTCAATTCTTTTCTCATCGCGCCTCTTGCCCTTCTCGCTTCTTTTGCAAGCTCTTGCAGCCTTCGTCTCCTTCCTTCAAATTCCCTTCTCAGCGGGTCAAAGATTCTGCTGTATTCTGCCCGTATATACTGGTTCAGCAGCCTTTTGCCCTTGTTTGCCGCGGCATTTGTTATAGGATTTTCCGAGAACGTCTTTCTGCTTTCTTCCTTCATGCCCGGCCCTTTGTATGTTTCTGCTGATTTCAGCGCTCCTCTCTTGAATGCCTTGCCCGCAGCAGCAATAGTAGAATCCTTGTAGCCTGCAGCGCCCGGCATTCTTCCGCCTCTGTAAGGAGAGCCGAAGAATTCAGGCCCATGGTGTTCATGTTTGTCCACAGAATGATAATGCGCTTTGAGCATTATTCCTGGCTCATCGATGTCAACAGTTATATTATTGAAGTCGTCTGAAAAAGTGCCGGGCCATTCTTCAACCCATTTATCTCCTTCCTTTCTTATTGATTGTCTGACATCGCCCCCGCTATCTTTCAGATTTCTTGGACGTCTCTTCAGCGTTGGCCTTATAACTTCCCATTTGTAAAAGGTGAACTGCTTTTCGCCTTGAGCTGAACCTTCCTTTTCCGGCTCTTTGTGTGCCCGGTCTTCTGAGCCTGGCGTTGAAGTATTAACATTTCTTACAAGCCATTTTTTAGGTGCAGAAAATGAGTAAGTTCCTTTTTCAAATACCTGTTCAAAAGCTGTAATAAATTCCTTGAATTCAGGCTGCCTTACTGTTGCCATTGTATAGCCATAATAACCCCTTTGCCGCAATCTGGTAGAGCCTTTGTAAGACCCATCAGGCCTCACCCTGCTACCCTCCGGGCCCCCGCGTATAATCTGGTCTATGATCAGCGCAACTATAGGTTCTGCCCTGCGGCCTGAATACTGGCCTGCATACCTTTGCTCATTATAAGCATTGAACAGCCTGAGCAGATCTGTCTCTATGTCTTTTGGGTTGTCGGGTTGGGAAATTATAAGCGTGAAAATATTTCTGACAATTAAATTTTCAGGAAGCGGTATGGCAGTTGACGCCTCGCGGCCTGTTAATGTTATAGGAGCGCCAGAACTGTTTCTACAATCCTGTTGCCGTATAAAATCTCCATCTATCAGATTTTTCAAAATAGCAGCCGGCTCTCTTTTTTCTCTTTTTGAAATGTCTATCTCCACGTCCCTCATAGGGTAAGAGTCAACAATTACTTTGAACTTCTCCAGAGCTTTCTCCTC
>JACQNW010000043.1 GCA_016202845.1 Candidatus Aenigmatarchaeota archaeon | reverse complement strand
TGAGGATAATAAAAAGGAAAAAAGGCAGCAACAGGTATTATTACCTGCAGCATTCTTTTAGAAGAACGGGAAAAGTTATTACAAGGGAAGTTTATCTTGGTAAGGAAATTCCCAAAAATATTGAGGAAATAAAACAGAAACTGAAAAACCAGTCTAAAGCAGACGTATACAAAAAACTTGCGAAAATAAAAAAGAATTTTAGGTCTGAATGGAAAAACCTGCCGAAATCTGCAATTGAAAGGGAATTGAAGGAAATTGCAATAGCTTTTACATACAATACCAATGCAATAGAAGGGTCTGCGATCACTTTAGAAGAAGTCAGGGAAATAATAGAAGACAAGATTGCGCCGCACAAGCCTATTAGTGATATCAAGGAAACAGAATCTCATGCCGCAGTATTCCTAGAAATGCTGGATAAGAAAGTTCCCATATCAATTCCCATGCTTCTTAGATGGCATCAAGAAATTTTTGGTGAAACAAAACCAGATATCTCAGGGAGATTTCGGAGATATCTTGTAAGAGTCGGGGATTATATTGCGCCTGATTGGCAGGAAGCCGAAAAGCTTATGAGCCAGCTTATTGTTTTTATTAGGCGTCAACACACAATGAATCCTGTGGAGCTTGCAGGAATGGCGCACTACAAATTTGAAAAAATACACCCGTTCGGCGATGGAAACGGCAGGATAGGCAGGCTCATAATGAATTATATTTTATGGCACAGCGGTTATCCCATGATTATAGTAGAGTATAAAAACAGGAGATCTTACTATAAAGCATTAAGAAAAAGTGAAGAGCAGTTCCTGGATTATTTTTTGAAAAGATATTTGTCGGTTCACAAAAAAAGATGCGCATAATTCCAGCTATTAATTTGTTTCTATAATAGTATAGCAATGCTTGATTCATTAATGTTGAAAAAGAAGCCTGAAGAACAGCAAAAAAAATCAGGAAAAGAAGATATTCCTTCTGTCAGGCAAAAAGTGCTTGTCACTGGCGGCGCAGGCTTTATCGGGTCAAATCTGGTCAAGCGCCTCGTCGCAGACGGGTATGAGGTGGTGGTACTTGATAATTTGAGTACAGGCGTTTACCAGCGCCTGCCAAAGCAGGCCAAGTTTGTAAAAGGAGACATAGAAGACGATGATACTTATCGCGTGATAGAAGGCTGCACGCATGTCTTTCATCTTGCTGCAAAGACTGATGCAAGAGAGAATGATGATTCTGTTTACAGGGTAAATTATCTCGGATCCAAAAAAGTTTTTGAAGCGGCAAAGGCTGTCGGTGCCAAGGTAATCTTCACGTCTTCTGCTGCTGTCTATGGCTCTGCTCCTGTTCCTCACAAAGAAACGGCAGAATGTGCTCCTATAACACAGTATGGAAAAAGCAAGCTGAAGGCGGAAAAATTGCTAAATACAGAGAGCTCTTTAGTTGTCCGTTTGTTCAATGTTTACGGGCCTGAAGGCAACAGCGTAATAAACAAGTACTGCAAGCTCATACCAAACTACAAGGACATAATTGTTTATGGCACGGGCATGCAGACGCGTGATTATGTCTATGTTGATGACGTCATAAACGCGCTGATGCTTGGAATGGAGCTTAATGGCGTATATAACATAGGAACGGGCTTAGAGACGAAAGTTGTTAACGCAATAGACATGATAAGCAATGTTACAATGGCAAAGCCTACCGTAAAGTTTGACAAGCCAAAGCAGGAAATACAGAGAAGCAAGGCCGATATCACAAAGATAAGGAACTACTGGCATCCTGTTGTTGACCTTCAGAAAGGCATAGAGCTTACGCTCCGCTCTTACGGCTGGAAGCCTTTGCCTGTTTAAATATTTACCCCCACCAAAAATATAACTTTAAATATAAGTGGGGGTAAGAATATTTCATGTCTTACATAAGAAAGAAAAGAGTGAGCGGGAAATTATATACTTACTTAGTAAAATCTGTAAAAATGCCTGGCGGCAAAGCTTCAAAGATAATGAAAATTCTTGATGGCAATGAAAAGAAGCTAAACCTCCAAAAACTTGAGAATAAGTACAAAAACTATTTTATCGAAAAAGAAGCTGAACTTAATTCAAAGTATGTAATTAAAAAATTCCATACAGGCTATATTTTCTCAGAAGCTGAGATGCATAAATTAGAATCAATAAAAATAAAATATAAAAATCTT
>JACQNW010000042.1 GCA_016202845.1 Candidatus Aenigmatarchaeota archaeon | reverse complement strand
ATCCAGTGAGGGCTGTCTATATTGTGGAGCAATTTCATATTTACCATAATTATCGGCACTTGACCTTTTTCCAAAAGAAATTCTATATCTTTTATGTCCGGCGACTTGTCAATTAATTTCATTCCATTGCTTGCAGCTTTTCTAAAAAGCTCTTTTGACGTTAATTCTGCTATTTGTTTGTTTTCTCCTTTGGCTATTTTTCTTGGTATTTTATTTATTGCATTTCTTCTGCAAATAACTATTGCGTTTAATTTTCTGATTAGTGTAGAGTAGGCGATGCCTTGAGGCATGCAGCCTGGAATGCCTATGCCATAAGATTCCCGCCATATGTCAAATTCGAGCTCTTGTGAAAGCCTGATTTTTGGATAGAAATATTTAAGAGCCATCATCAGGCACGCAGGGTCGCATGTAAAGCTTGTGCTCTGCCTGTAAAAGGGTATGTTTAATTTTTTAACTGTTCTCATGCTCTCGACCTATCTATGTATCTAAATCCCGTGCCAAGTTCGTATTGTACCAATTCATCCCCTATATCATAGGGGTTATGAGTTGCTTTTACGACCTTTTCTGGCATCTCACCATACCTGTCACCGATCTCAAATTCCCATACATTAATTGTTCTCCAAGCATCATCAGGGCCAAAAAATGACTTTATTTCTGTTGTGCCTTTTAATGACCTGCTACTTACAATGCCTCTGCCTATTTCTTTGTCTTGTACCAATTCTGTCATCCCAAATACGTTCTAAACTTTCTGACCTGCTCCACCATGACGTCTATGCCTGCTTTTCTATCCATAGATTTGCCTATTTGCGCCAGTTCGTCTTCTGACGTCAGAGGCGACATGTATAATGCAACAAGCAAAAAGTCCGTATCTTTTTCCAGCTTGGCTCTTATTGCTGTATCTGTCTCGTTAAGGTGTATTCTTTGGTCTCTAGCTGTAGAGTACATTCTTATCCGCCCATGCCCGCAAAAATAATCAAGTGAAGGCAAGGCTATCTGCCCTATAAGGCTGAATTTTCTGATGCTGTATAATTCACTGCCAGCTATTCCGGCAGCTTTAACGCTGCATATTTCATCCGGTTCTGCAAATGTCACCACATGCTCGCCGTTAAAGCTCATTATATCCGGCAACAAGGCTGCGTAAAATCCGTACTCCAATACTGTATTCTGAAGGGCATGAGCTTCGTTTTCTCTTAATACCATGCCTCCGTATACCCTTCTTATTCTGCCTGTAAGACGTTTGAGATCTAGCTGCCCTATGTGTTTTCTTACTTCATCATCTACTTCGCTTGTTCTTACATGCGTTACATCTGGCAGCACATTCCTTCTAAATGCCATGTATTTCTCAGCAGCGACGTCTATTGTCCTCCTGTCTACTTTTTTGCCTGACCACGCTTCTGCAAAAGATTCATAGGTAGAATCAGGGTACATGCAAATAACCGGCACTTTTGTTTTGTTTAATATTTCCCTAAGTGTTTCACACTCAATCGCGTCTTCCAATGTTACAGGACACTCTGTATCTTCTTCGGACTTTACAATGCACTGGCCTGTAAACAAGACTGTATTATCTGGCCTGGCATGCGAAGTGTTGTAGCCTAAACACAGCTTTCTTCTTTGCAGAGTTGTATCTTCCAAAAGGTATGTGCGAGGCATTCTTTCTTTCAAACCATAGCGACTGGCATTCGCTTTCCGTAACTGCTTTATGAGCCCTGCAGTAATTTCGTTATTTGTACTTTCTGGCGGTGCTGAATCAAACTCATACATTTTCATCACCAAAAAAATCAGAGCATATTTTCCCTGTCTTTGTCAATTCTATCCTGCCGTTGCAAACGACAAAACCAAGCTCTTTGAGAACAGATAGAGAATCCCAGACAGTTGACTCTGCACATTTGAGCTCTGCTGCAAGAATCTTCACTGCTCTGGTCGTAGTAGTAAACCTAAATCCATCTTTTGAAAGCAGAAAAAGTATCCGCTGCTGCTTTCCTGTAGTAGCCTTGGCCAGCAGTTTTTCCAGAATTTCTATAATATTATCTCTAGCTATGTTATGCGCCATTTTTAACACCTAATGAATTTTATGGCGCACTAAGCGTACCAAGAATATGATGCTGAAGCTACAACAGTATTTTCCCTTAATATTTGTTTTCTATTGAAGCTTTGCATACCTAAAATCTGCAAAGAAGATTTTATATACCTTATAGTCGGTACCTTTCGGAGTGCTAAACTGTCCGCTTATTTTTTATTGACGGGTTTTTCACACATCTTCTTGAGAAGAAGATAAATTCTTTTCAGAAATTCTATCACACGCTCTGCGTAATTTTTGTCAAATTTTTTACCATAATACATGATGCCGTTCCTGAACCAGCGCAAATCGTTTGCAAAATTAACATCCCTGTCGCTGAAGCCCAGTTTATTCAGGTAAGACACTTCAGCTTCGTGCGCGCCTTTTCCGCTTGTGCTAAACCCGTCTGAAAACATTTTCGCTCTGATGAGCTCCATTATTATATCGTAGGCATTTTTTATCACATGATTCGCATTATTGTCATCGAGGCCGACTTTGCCAATAAAAGAAAAAAGTATTCCGTAAGATTCTGTTGATTCTGCAACAAGCGACATGGACCTTAGCTTGTCAGGAGACTGTTTTCTTGCTATGCCTTCTTTCAGATAATCATCAAACGTTTTTAGAGGCATCATAAATCTATCCACCCCGACAACAGTATTCCTCCAAAAATATTATTCCTTAATTCAGAGCTTATTTCCTTGAATGAGTTGTAAAAATTTATGTTTACTTTTTTTGCAAATGTTTTTTCATAGTCTCTTAGATCAAGATCATTGCTCTTTGCGCCTACGATTGCTATGTCTATGTCTGATCTGGACGTATCTTCTCCCCTGGCAAAACTGCCAAATACCATAATGGTGCAGCTGGGGAATTTTTCACGAAGAAATTCTACAAGGCCAGATTCGTATAGTTGTCTTATATTATCGGCTCTTTTCATCCCTATAACAAGTGGATTTTCCCTGTTCAGCTCTATAGTTAGTCTTTTTGAATTCCTATCCTTTGACACATGAATTATACCATGGTTTTGCAGCAGCGGCAGGGACTTTGCTATTGCAGGCTGGCTTACTTTAATGTGCAATGCCAGATTTCTTGCATTAAACGACTCGCCTGCATTCATGAAAAGAAACCTCATTATTTCCTGCTGTAGCTTTGTAAAGTTTAGTTTATACATATAAATCATAGTTAATATAAGTTAACTTAAGTTTATATACTTATCTTGCAAATTTATTGTGACTAAAATGAAACTTACAATGCTCGGAGCGGGAAGAGAGGTCGGCAAAAGCGCCATAATGATTGAATCTGACAAGAAAATCGTCATGGACTACGGCATGAAGATAAATGACCCGTCAGACCTGGAAACAAGACAACCGGCTTATCCAATAGAAAAGGAGGTTAATGCTGCAATAATCTCGCATGCTCATCTGGACCATTGCGGCGGCCTGCCTGCTCTTTTCAGGAAGAAAAAAATGCCTGCATTCATGACTGACGTGTCTCTAGAGCTCACTTCAATGCTGATAAAAGATTCCATCAAGATAGCTCAAAGAAACAAATACACGCTGCCTTTTGGAAAGCACGAGCTAAAAAGAATGATAGAAAGCACAAAATTCGTGAACTACAGGGAAAAATTTGTTGCGTCAGGCTTCTCGTGCGAACTTTTCAATGCCGGGCACATACCAGGCAGCTCAGGCATAATGCTCAGGAAAGAAAACAAAGAAATTTTCTACACAGGGGACATACAAACATTGGAAAGCAATCTACTCACCAGCTGCATGCTTCCAAAAAAAGCTGACATACTTATAATGGAGTCTACTTACGCATTCAAGAACCATCCTGAAAGAAAAAAGGAAATAAAAAAATTCAAGGAAAGCGTGGAAGAGTGTATTGCAAGCGGCACCCAGGCACTAATACCTGTTTTTGCAGTCGGCAGATCACAGGAGATGATCATGATGCTTGAAGAGTACGCTGACATTATTGCCCTAGACGGAATGGCAAAGCTTGCGTGTGAAATTGTCAGTAATTACAGTGCAAAAATCAAGGACGCAAAAAGGTTCAGGCGTGTGCTTGACAAAGTAAAAATAATAAAAGACAAGGATGAGAGACAGCATGCAATGATGAAGTTTCCAATAATTGTTGCAACCTCAGGCATGCTTACAGGAGGTCCCACTGTTCACTATCTTCGGCACATAAAAGACAACCCTGACAACAAGGTTATTTTCAGCGGTTTCCTCATTCCCGGGACTCCTGGAAGAAAGCTTATGGAGACAGGCTCATTTGACAACGGGGAAGAAAAGTACAAAGTCAAATGCAGGGTAGAACAATTTGATTTAAGCGCGCACACGGACAGGAAAGGACTTTTTAAAATAATAGAAGACCTTAAACCTAAAACAGTCGTTGCCGTGCACGGGGACAACTGCGAGGCTTTTGCAAAAGACATTGAAAAGGAATTCTACATAGAGGCCATAGCACCAAGAAACGGAGAAACAATAAGATTATAAGTTTAAGCAATAATCCTTGCTGTGTTTTTAATCTTTGGGATGCTAGTTTCTCTTTAATGATTGAGATTCCAGGTGATCATTTAGAGGGTGGCGGTCAGATAATTAGAACGTCATGCGCACTTTCTGCTGTTACTGGAAAGGCTGTAAAAATAACAAACATACGAAAAGGCAGACCAAATCCTGGCCTGCAGGCCCAGCATATTGCTGCAATAGAAGCCTTGTCCAAGCTTTGTGATGCAAAAGTTACCGGTTTGAAACAAGGAAATACTGAGCTGGTCTTTGAACCAGGTGATATAAGGGGTGGCAACATAGCGATAAACATACCTACTGCAGGTTCTGTTGGACTTGTTTTGCAAGGATTGATGATTGCTACTGGTGATATTGTAAACATACACATAAACGGCGGGGCTACGAATGGCAAATGGGCTGCGCCTGCGCTTTATATAAAAAATGTTTTATTGCCGTTGCTGAGTAAAATGGATTACAAAGCTGACATATTTGTAGACAAATTTGGTTACTATCCTAAAGGTGGTGCAAAAATCAGGATGGAAATAGAACCTACAAAATTAAAGCCAATTATTATGGAAGAAAGGGGGAAATTAATTTCTATACAAGGGACTTCACATGCTTCAGTTTTACTGAAAGAAAAAAAAGTTGCTGAAAGGCAGGCAAAATCAGCAGAATCATTTCTAAGGGGCAAAATTGATTGTAATATCATCTGCATTGAACCTATGTATGTAGAAACAGAAAATCCTGGCAGTGCTCTGGACTTACAGGCTGTTTATGAAAATACTATTCTTGGCGCAGACGCATTGGGGGAAATCAGGAAAAAAGCAGAAGATGTGGGAAAAGAATCTGCACAGCAACTGTTAAAGCAAATAAATTCTGATGGCGCTGTTGACGAACATGCAGAAGACCAGCTGCTGCCATATATGGCTTTGGCTTGTGAAAACGGAGAAAGCAAGATAAGAGTCGGCCATCTTACAAAACATACAGAAACTAATATATGGACAATAGAACAGTTCCTGCCGGTAAAATTTGAAATTGAGAATAAAAAAATAAGATGCCATCATACAACCTGATTGCAAGAAACAGGTTTTTGTGCATCAATTTCGAAATTCCTGTCTTCATATGGCGACTACGTCGCCTATGCATGAAAAGCCTTGCTTTTCAAAGCATCACACGGCTAAAGCCAGTGTGCTTTCAGGAACTTCAAAATAATAATCTGTCATTCTGTACAGCTCTAATTTATTCTTCCTCTCTTATGTCAATGCGCCTTTTCTTTTTGCCCGGGTGCAGTTTTGCCATCTTAATATGAAGTATGCCGTCTTCAAGCTTGGCTTCGACTTTTTTAGTATCCACATTGGCCGGGAGCGTAAAAGACCTGCTTACAGAAGCAGAGCCAGCTTCCTGTATGTAATAGCCCCTGCCTTTTTGTGCAGAAGCTCTCTTTTTGTGCGCGCTTATGTGAACAGCATCTTCTGTCACCTCGACCTTTATTTCACCTTTTTTGAAGCCTGGCAAATGCCCCTCAACTATCACATCATCATTTGTTTCAGAAATATTGACTGGAAATGCCTGCCTTATTGCTATGAACTCAAAAGGCTCTTCAAGAAAATGCTTTGCAATTTTCTGCGCTTTCTCTATTTTATCCGCTGCTGTTTTTTGCCCCTCTTCCCAGAAGTACTTGAAATCTCGCACATTCTTTTTTGACATTTAAATCACTAAAATTAGATAAACTTACAAGCTTAAATTTGTATCGTAAAATTATGGAATTAAATCTCTTTTGCTACAGCATCCCTGTTGTTTTCCATGGCATTGATAAGCTGCTTAATATAGAAATCTATTCCTCCAACCCTTGGAGGACCATGCCCAGGAAGCAAATAATTTACACTTAAACTGGAAATTTTTTTCAATGAATTTAGAAGCAAAGTCCTGTCTGAATTTGGCAAATCAGTCCTGCCTACGCCTGAATTTGACATAGTGTCTCCTGAGAAAAGAATTTTATGCTCTGGGTCATAGAGGCAAATAGATCCTGGCGTATGTCCAGGCGTGTGAATGACCTGAAACCTGAAATTTCTGGTAACAATCATCTGGCCTTCTTTTACAGTGTTATCGATAGTCATTATTCTTGCTTTTGCCGAGAATTTTTCCGCAAGTGTGTCTGCTTTTTCAACAAAATCCTTGTCCATCTTGTGGATAACAACATCAAGCTTCAGCCAGTCACGGAATTTTTTGCTGCCGCCCGTATGATCATAATGATAATGAGTGTTCACAAGTGTTTTGAGGTCCTTTGGATTAAATTTTTCCTCTATCTCTTTTTTAACTTCGGCAAAATTCTCGCCTGTGCCAGCGTCTACAATAACTTCCCCGTCAATAATGTAAATGTTAGAAGTAACGCCGCTTATCAGATATATGCCTGAATAAACCTGCATGCTATTTATTTGCACAGTCAATTATTTAATAGCTCTATTTCCCTGCCGACCAATTCATGTGCATTTATAGAGAAATAGTCACTGTGCCCGGCAACTGCGTACAAAGATTCGGCATTAGGTACGGTGCTGGAAAAAATCAAAACATTGCCTTTTGCTGCAACACAAGTTCCTTCAAGGCTGCCCTCTGCTAGTTGTATAGGTCGTGGCGTATAAGGCACCCTTTCAAGGTTGTAGTATTTTCTGAAGTCGTATATTTCGGGCTGGTTAAGCATGTATTTAGAGAAGGGTTGCATGGCTCCGCTTGGGCCTAAAAACATACTCGCCCTTAATTTTAACACTGCATTTCTGATGTTTGATGCGGCTATGTTTGGAGATCCAAATATCAATCTCTGTTTGTCATGACCCCTTATCCTGTCCACAATACCAAGCCGGTTCTTTATCTGCTGCTCAATCTGCCTTACAACCATTCCATCCTGCACGCGCGCTATCTTTGCACCTAAATCTGCACCCTGCTCTATAAGACGCTCCATTATTCTCCTGTCAAGGGAAATGCCGACTTTCAGCATATTGTCAAAGGCCGCAAGGTATATGAAATAAGAGCTTTTTTCGCAAGAATTCCGCTGCTTTTCATTAATGCATTTCTCGCCTGTACACCTTATGCACATGCAATAGTCATCCGCAGCCGCGCATGCGTTGCAAAATTCGCCTCTTTCCTCAACAGCCACTTCATTGGGGCATGGCTTGTGGTTCCCATTGACAAAAGAACCTATGCACCTCTTTTTGCCTATTTTAAGGGAAATATTCCTGCTGATCAGTTGCATTTTTGTTATGCCCATTTCACTGCTCATCGTTATCTGAGGATTTGGTATTGTATCAAAATCTGCCCATTTGTATTTTAAAACCTGCATAAAAATCACAAAATCCTACGCATATATTTTTTGGAGTTCTGTGTAGCAATTAACAGCTTCCTTGACTGCCCTAGGAGTATCCAAAGGCCTGCAGACCGCAGCAAGAAACTTTTTTGCTTTTTTGTCGTAGCCCTCAACCGGATCAATATGCCTGGATATGCCAGAATAAAGCAGGTCTGCATTGTATTTATCTACACAAGAAAAAACAATGTAAGGCACCAGTGCTTCAATATAATGTTCAAAATCTTTTATGCCAGAAACACTCATGGTATCAATAAACATTGCATAAAAAGCCTGGTCTTTGAAAAGCTTGCACATGCTTCTTCCTGAAAGGATTTTTTGAAGAATTTCAGGGTAACCTAAAAAGGATTTTTTTGTTATGGCCAAATGAATGAGGAAAAGTATACGGGCGTAAATTCCATTTTTGTCGCTTTCCTGCACGAAAGCATCAAAATAATCCAGAACTATAATTAATTTATCCTCTTTGACTTCAACTTTTGTCTTGCTGCCGACAGTAAAATCTATATCAAAAGGAATCATTCCAATTTTAGAAACAGCAATATCAAGCATTTTTAAAACAAGCGCGGACTTTTCACCCTTGTACTGGGAGTTTTTTGTTATTTTCATGCTACACTAATGCACGCAAGTTGTATATTAGATTATTTGGAGTTTTTTATTTAGCATTTATCGTGAATCTATCTTGTTTTTCATCACTTCTCTGATAAAACAACCCTGATCTTTCTAAATATTCTATTGCACCTCTTAAACTGTCAAAAATTTCGTGCGCTTTTGAAAAGTCATGATGCTCTGAATATTCGGTTGGAACAGCAATACGTAATCCAATGCCAGCACGTTGTTGCGATTCTATTCCATATTGTGTATCATCAAATCCTGCAAGCAGTTCTGGCTCAATTTCTAATTTATCAGCAGCCATTAAGTAAGCGTCAGGGTATGGCTTTCCCCTGCTAACATCATCTCTTGTAATAACAACATCAAATTTTGAGAGCAGGCCTGTTTTCCTAAGTTTTTCTTCTGCCTCTTTGCGCGGCGCACCGCTTGCGACAGCAGTTTTCAGCCGTCTTCTTTTGAAAAATTCAACTGCTTCTGGTGCGTGAGGCATTAATTCTATTTTTTCCGACTCGCAAAGCCTCCTTGTTTCAGCATCCTTTACTAATAGCAGGTCACCACGACAAGCTCCTAGTCCAAAGCCTCTAATTAATTCTTCGTCTATTACGTTACCTGTTTTTCCCGCATACGTTAGGTAATCTTTTTTTGTAAAATGTACTCCATAAGTTTTTAAGGCTTCAACCCACCCTAAATAGTGAAGTCTTTCGGCTCCCATGACCAATGTTTCATCAAGGTCAAAAACGCCCCCTTTTAAGTTTTTCATTTTATATCCTTCCATTGTTTAATTGCCTTTTCATACCCTTGGTTCGTGCCAACATCAAAAACTTCACCGTCATGAAGAAAACCTGATAGTTGTCCATCTTTGCATAACTTTTCAAACAAATCTTTTATCATCAGTTTTCCGCTTACAAGACTAAAAACTTTTGTATCCATTATAGAAATTCCCGCATTAACAAGATTTGAAGACGCTGTTCTGGGTTTTTCTTCAAAATCCAAAACTTTATCGCCTTTCATTTTGACAACCCCAAAGCTTGTGGGATCTGATGTAGTTGTAAGAACAACAGTAGCAGCGGAATTCTGCTTTCTGTGAAAATCAGCCATTTCCTGGATATCTGGGTTTATTAGGGTATCAACATTTAGCATGACAAAAGTATTTTTTATTTTATCTTTTACCAAAGATAAAGCGCCTGCTGTCCCTAATGGTTTTTCCTCAACTACATACTTTATACGAACCCTGTTTTTTGATCCATCGCCAAAATAATTTCTTACGGCATCGTGCTGCCTGTTTATGGCCAAAAATATATTATCAATTCCATTTTTTTTAAGCATGTTTATCTGGTGTTCAAGAATAGGTTTACCGTGAACAGGTATCATGGGTTTT
>JACQNW010000047.1 GCA_016202845.1 Candidatus Aenigmatarchaeota archaeon | reverse complement strand
ATTTGTTTGGTCCACTATAATGCATGGTTTTTATTTAAAATAAGCGAAAGTATAACAAGAATAGTAAAAGTAACCTTTAAAAGGTTTATCACTATAAAATAATGAAGATAGTTGTTATCAGGGCGTGGTACAAGAATGCTTTCAAGATTCAGAAAATTAACTATGGCAAAGAGAAATGGAAACAGGCGAAATGGCAATAGCAAGCATAAATTGAGCAATAAGAATGGCTTGGTTAAGCCTACTGTCAGCTCTCTGCGCGGCATTAAGGGTTATTTAACGCATGATGATTTAGAAGTCCTGGAAGAAGCAAGCAAAAGGGTATTGAAATATCCAAAACAATATGTCCAGAAGTACAAATGCGCCTCATGCAGCTATGAATGGCTTTACAACGCTGTAAAATGCCCTGTATGCAGCACCCCTGACGTCAAGAAAATAGCCTAACTTCCCACAGCATCAGAACCCTTCTTTGTTGCATAAAGCATACGAGTTTCTTTGTCAACGTTAATGTAACCTTGTCCTTTTAATTCACCAATCACTGTATCTGCTTCTTTTTGGCCAAGGCGTAATTCTCCCCTAACTTTTGCTTCTGTGGTGCCATCAGGGTGTCTTGCTACAATGGTCAGCGCAGAATAGTTTTTTGGCGGTATGCTTGAGACAACAACATTTTCAACTGGTACACCACTGCTTTTTTCTACCAGCCCGTATAATCTTCCTGTTCTTCCATATGTCTGAACTATGCCCCTGCTTCTCAGGTCATTTACTATCGTTATTGTTTCATCTACCGAACTTAATCTTGCGCCTCTGTATATCACAGGAATTTCTGTTTCGCCTTGATCTTCCAGGTACGCTAAAACACGCTTTACTTTGGCTTCATAGTCTCCATTAACTTCTGGAGCTTTCACATCCATTTTTGGAGGTTGCTGGATTTTTATACTTGGATGAGGATAAACAGTTTCTTCTTTTTCAGTTTTATCAATTAACAAAGGCTGACCAACTTTTTTATCCAAAGGAGGCTCGGCAGGCGTTTTTGCTTCCTTTATTGCAGGATTTTCTTTTTTTTCAAGACTTGCATCTGCTACTCTATAAATTGCCTCCTTTCCTTTTTTTCCTGTTGCAACTAGTCTGCCGCTTGTTTGCAGTTTATCTTTTCTTACACGAATAGAATTTGGTGAATAGCCTGCAAGCGCAGCTTGCAGGCCGCTCAATGTTAGTGTTAAATGATCTTTTCCATATGCGAGTATATTTTCATCCAGTGTTTTTCCATTGCCTCGTTCATAGCTTCCAGGCTTTTGTTCTTGATTTCTTCTTTGCAATTCTGCTCGCGGAGCCTTCTGTGGAACGACTTCTATTGATACAGGTTTGACGGGCTCTGGTGGTATTGCTGTTGTTTTTTGCACTTCTTTAGCAACTGCTTCTTTTTTATTTCCGTTTGTTGTATAATCTACAATAAGATAAAGCCCTATTCTTGCTTTTGCTATTTTCTCTGGCGGGCTTCTTAGCGCTTCTACAACCCTTGTTATATTGCCGGTTTCTGCGGTATTATGAAAAGAAAGAAATCCATTTTCTGCTTGTTTTTCAGGATTTTTTCCTGCTTTTCCTAAAGCTGCATAGCCATAATCAAACAGATCTCTTATAAGGCCCGAATGTTCGCCTTTTGGCATAACAGGAAGCGGCAAATCCAATTCTTTGTCTTTAACTGTCAAAACCAGAGGAATTTCTATATGCGGTTCCTCGCCAAAACGCTCTTCCGCGGTCCTTTTTGCTTTTTCTATTGCTTGCATCAAACTATCTTGGTCTAAAAATTTACTGTCTAGAATTTTTTTCCCAAAATTATCTGCCTCACCCAATTCATCTGTCAGCTTTTTATATTCCGTGTCCCGAGCTTCAAGACTGGAGACTGCACCACTTGTATTATATTCTGCAAGCACATCATCTCTGATCGTCATATTATTTTCTCCCTGATAAAATTTCTTTGCCAATAGCTGTTATGTGCACTGTTCCTAGCATTATGTTGGCATCACCGCCATCTATCGTGACTTTCCCTTCTTTTTGATACCTCAACAGTTCATCCATAGGCATGTTATATGAAGTACGTAAATAATTGACGCCTACAGGACTTCCATTCAGCAAATTGAGAACTCGCCTCATTTTTTTGTCTCTTGGATCATCGCCATCATCAGAAGGAACCGGGTAGGTTTCAGATTCGCCTGATTTTTCTACTCCATAGGATGTTTCGGCCGAACTGTTGCTGCCCTTTCTGTAAACTCCCTTACTCACCCTGTATAATTTGCCAGACGATGCCAATGAACTCATCAAAGCGTCCAAACTGTTAGACTCAAAACCTGTGAGTTCTTTTGCAAGTGCCGATGATATTTCACCATGATCTTCCACATATTTCAGCACTTTTTGCCTTGGCTTCAAACCTTGATATCCGGTAAATTTTGTTGGTTCAGGCATTTTATATTCTGCAAGAGTTGGATTTTCAATTCTTGCTTCACGCGCTTTAACATGTCCATAATCTCCAGCACTTGGCTGGTATCCTACGATTAGCCTGATTCGCAAGCCGCTTCTATCAAGAAATTCTGTTGACCGCCTTAATTCTTGCAATGCTGTTTCTGCATCCCCATCTTTGTTGTATTCAAGCCTCAGTAATCCTGCAAAATCATTCATTTTTTCAGGTGTGCCCAAAACCTTTTCACAATGAGCAACTAGCGAGCCCTCTGCTGCTTCGGCATCGAAACGAGAAACAGGCAATAGTATAACTAATTCTCTGCCATGCACCTTTGCGCCTATTACCACTTCTATTTTATCAATTTTTGGAACCGCTCTTCTTGCTCTATCCAGCTCTGTTTCTGCCTCTCTTTTTGTTGCAATTGCATACGGTTTATCTGACAAAAATTTTACCACTTCTTCTAATTCTGCTACATTTGGCGGCACTCTTTTCATTTTTGCAGTCTGCTCTCTTAGCATACCGGCTACATCGTCTTCTGCATAAAGCTTTGCAGCATATTTTATTACGTCCATCAATTAGAAATAACTGTTGAAATTATTTAAGGTAAAATCAGATCAATCATTGGGCAACCCTGCTTGAAAGATAAGTTCCGCCTGCGGGAGTCAGGTTATATGACATGCGTTCTTGCCGTACAAGGCCTTTGGTTTCCAAGCCATCCAAAATGTCTGCTGCTTGTGGTTTTTTGATGCACAAGTCGTGCATAAGGGAATTTATGGTGGTGACTGAAGAGTTATTTATGATATTAAGAGCGTTGTATTCGTTTACTGGCAGATCGCCTTTGTAAACAGCTACTGGCTCTATTTCAGGTTTTCCCTGATTCACGACGCCACCCAACGCAGGCTCTGCTTGTGAAAGGGATTTTCTTGAGCTTGGCTTATTGAACCAGTATGAATGCTCGCCAGCATTAAGCAAGCCTTTGTCTCCCAGTGCATGTGCTGCTTTTTTGACATCGTTTATCGCCATGCTCATATAATCAGAGGCCCTTTCATATGGAATTTGTCCTGATCTGTCTCTTGCATATTCTAACACTCTTTTTTCAACAGAACTAAGACCTGCCGCTTCTTTTTCTTGCCTGCCTAAAGATTCTTCAATTCTTTGGACTTCTGCGGGATCTTCGTCCAGGACAGGATGTTCTTTAACTCTTTTTGTCCTGCTCAGTGACTGTGCTTGATTGACTGGCGTCACTTTAGCAGAATATTCATGTTTGCCGGTTACTTCTGCCGCATCAAGATCATCTGCCGATTCATCAGTTTGCTTAGCAATAGAAATATTTAATTTATTTTTTTTTTACCAATAGCGTAAACGGCTTTTTTGTCATCAGTTCTTATCCGCTTCAAATAGCCTTCCCGTTTTAAAACACCTATTCTTATAGCGACAGACTTTTCTGTATATCCTTCCAGTGCTTCTGAAACGTCTTGTTTAGTGCCTTCTTCATGATCAACCAAGTATGCCAAGATATTTCCATCAAGGCCTTTGCCATTTTCTCTAGAATAAGCACCTGCACCTTCAGTTTTGCCGCCTTTGGCTTTTTCACCTTTGCTTTTTCTGTATTCGCGTTCTGCAGGCGCTGGCAGCAAAGCTTTCCGCGTGGCGGACCGTGCTCTTTGTCCGTTTCCTGAATACGATTCGAAAGTCCCGTATTCTACTGCAAAAGAAACATTTGCCAGCGTCAAGGCCTGCGGCTGTTTTACAAGCGCTTCCATTATTTTTTTTACTTCGCGTGGATCATCAACATTAACGGTAAATTCTGCAAATCCGCCCGTTACGGTTTTTTTTACATTTTTGCCACCTGATCTCAACGATTCCTGCACATGCCCCAAAGTTGCAGCCTCTAAGAAGTTTGCATCTTCATCGACTTCTACAGGAACAATCAAAGAAAGCCTTCCATTTGCCTGTCCTGCGTATGCCATTATTGCAAGCGAATCACCATCGAATTTTGGCTTTGCCTTCTCTCTTATGCCTTTGGCTTCTTCAGAAATAAGTCCTAATTGTTCAGGCTTCAATTCATCCAAAGCTGCGAGAACAGGCTGCAGAGCCTCTGCTTCTTGCCGTGCTTGCTCATATTGCAGACTTCTTTCCCTCAATTTTTCTGCATCCTTTCCTTTTTCGAGCATTATTGAAGCATAATCTTGGAAGCTCATTAGATATAACTTATAATGAGAGATTATTTATAATCTTCAGGAGTGCCTCCGAAAGTGAAAACATAATGGTTTCAATACCTCAGGTCGTGTGAGGGCATCTTATATTTAGTTAAGGTGAAAAGTAATTGATATTATGAATCCAAACAAAGCATTGTGGGAAAAAGGCGATTTCACGCTTATTGCGGAGAGTATGCGGGAAAGCGGAGAGGCGCTCGTCAAGGGATTTGACATCACAAAAGGACTCAAGGTTCTGGATATTGGATGCGGCGATGGTACGACGGCACTGCCAGAGGCGAAACTCGGAGCGAACGTGTTGGGCGTCGATATCGCCAGTAACCTTGTTGAAGCTGGGAATAGGCGTGCAAGGAAACAGGGCCTCACGAACTGCAAGTTTCAGGAAGGCGATGCGTCCAATTTGCACGAGCTGAAAGATCACACTTTCGACCTTGTCGTTAGCATCTTTGGAGCTATGTTCGCGCCAAAGCCGTTCGATGTGGCCAAGGAGATGGTACGCGTGACACGGCCCGGAGGTCGGATCATAATGGGAAACTGGATTCCAAATGACCCGACATTCGTTGCACAAATCTTAAAAATCAGCTCCTCATACTCGCCGCCACCGCCGGAGGGCTTTATCAGTCCTATGACTTGGGGGGCAGAGAATAATGTTATTGAGAGATTTGGAGGCGCGGGGGTTCTAAAAGAGAAGATTTCATTTGTCAGAGACACGTATACTTTCAACTTCTCCGGTGCACCATCGGAATTCGTTGCCGCATTCAGAAACTACTACGGGCCGACCATGAATGCATTCGAAGCTGCAGAAAAGAACGGCCAGGCTGCTGATATGCAGAAGGAGCTGGAAGCTCTGTTCAACAGCCAAAACACGAGCAAAGACGCCACCTCCATTCCAGCAACTTTCTTGCGCGTTACTGTGAAACTTTGAAAGAGCGATCATCCCCTGACTGAGATTTGAACTCAGAACCTCTCGGTTTCTATAAAGCACCTGCTGGTGATCAATACACTTGGTATTGTTCTACAGCCGAGCGCTCTACCGCTTCTCCAGCCTTTTTGAAATTTCAAAGAGCTGATTGAGCTATCAGGGGTAAAATAAAAATAAACTTATAGAATTAGGCTATGTGATATTTAAATTGCTGAGTAATAGTCAATATCGTTGATTAGTAAACTTTTTCAACGATATTTCCTCTATAACAAACTCAAAAAAATGTTTACTTAATTTTGAGATTTGCTATAAGACTGTAAGTGCGGTTTACTTCCTGCCTAGATTTCTGCCTTTGTTGATCAGCCTGCTAACGGGATGTTCTTCGTCTACTTCCAATCCCAGATGAGCAAGAGAGCTTAGGTGATGAATGATCTTGTTTCCGAGCTTGAATTTCACTGAAGCTCTTGGCAGCCTTATTTTCCCATGAACTCCAAATGCCGGAACTATCTTGTAGCTTACCACCCTTTCCTCGCCATGGTACATGCCTGACAATTTCCATACAAGCTCTGTTCCAACTGATGATTTTTTCATTGTGGCTTTTGGCCCTGAGCCTTCCTTGACCTTGAACATTGTGGGGACAAAGTCTTCCACAAGAAGCTCTTCCACGCGTTTTCCAGAATAATTCTTTATCTCAACGCCTATAGTGAACTCCTCGCCCTCCTCTATATGCTTCTTCTGCAAGACATTTTTCCTGACGCGAACAGTTCGCATCTTGAAGAAGTACAGGTAAAGCAGAACTATAATTGCTATTATGAAAAGATATAACGGAGAATAATCAACCGCATATGAAATGACAGCTTCTTCTCCTGGCTGCAAGCTGATAATATTCCATGTATATTTTGTTCCGTTCACAACCGGCTTTTTGTCAGACGACATGAATGCTGATTCAAACCCTGAAATAGTGTCTGTGACAGGAATATCAGAAGCAGGGGCATTTCCCACGTTCTTGACATTGATTTCAGTTTTGTAGCCAAAAATCAGAGAAGACTTTGACCTTTCTTCCTTCAGGACAGGGCGCTTGGAAACGTAAAATGACTGCTTCACCAAACGGGCATCTGCCAGATGCATCAGTGTGGTGTCAACGCTGTAATCGCCATATTCTGCCTGAGGCGGCAAAACAAATGATTTTTCAACGGTTTTTGTTTCATCAGGGTCCATCCTTGGGATTGCTTCTTTCACCTCTATTATTTTTCCGGACGGGCTTTTGATCACCGATGAAATTGAAATGTCCTCTGCTGTCGACGTCCTGAAGTTTCTCACAACATATCTTATGATTATTTCCCCTGTTGGCTGTAGATTGCCTGTAACAGTTATGCTTTCCAGGTCTACAACCTCGCCTTTTTGCACTGAAATGAAAAGATTAACGGATTTTCTTTCACCCGTCTTGACAGATTCTGCGCTCAAAACAACCTTGTAGAGACCCAAAGGAGTGTCGATGAAAGGAGAAGCAATAAGCTTTACGGTCTGCTGGGTTGATGTAGAGTTCAGCTTGACATGCGTCGGATCAAGGGTCATCCAAGGCTTTCCATCTACAAGAGAGAAAACCACATCATCAGTGTCAAGAGAAGCTACTTTGATCTCCATTTCCCTGAAACTGGCCGTGGAGACTGTGATGGAGTCGTCGGCCACAGTCAGCTGGAAAGCATGGGCATATTGAACTGCCATGACCAGAAACAAAAGTGGCAACAACTTCTTTAGCATGAGATACTATTCTCTGCCCGCAATATATAAATGTAATTCTTTTGAATTACAACTAATTTCAAGCAGGCCAAATGATATGTTTGATGAGTACCTCCGAAAGTGAAAACATATGGCTTTGCAATACACTTAGGATGGATCGCAATACTTTGGCTTTATAGCAAGCCAATGAAACAAGCTCTATACAACTTCATTGGTTGCTATATGTGAAACAAATAAATTATGTCGTGTTTATTTATTTGGTTCACTATAACCCTGCTTTCGGAGGTACTGTTGATTCTACTATTGCGGATAAGTCAAAACACGCGCTATTCTGTCAGAAACTTCTGACATCCTGAAGAAAAAACCTATTTCTCTTTTTGCAGATTTTGGGTCGTCTGACCCGTGAGCTGCATTATAACTCAATGGAACGCCATCTCCAGATTCTCCAAATTTTGCTCTTAACGAATAAGGCGCATTTTTTCTAGCTTCCTGAACATTTGTTGGTCCCAATAGTTGTCTGTATTGATTGATCGCGTCCGGGCCTGATACAACCATGCACGCCACGGTCCCTTCTGTCATCATATCGACTAATTCTAAAAAAAATGGTCTATCTCTATGCTGCGCATAGAATTCTTTTGCTGTTTCTTTGGCTATTTTGACAGGCGCCCTGATTGCTTCAATTGTAAACTCTGCAGGAACTTCTATGCCTGTTTCAGCAGTTTTGTACTCATAACTTAATATTGCCGCAAGCACTTCTGGCCATTTTCCATAGGCATGAGGCTTAACCATGGTAAATGTTATGTCTTCTCTTTTCAGGCTAATGCCTTCCCTTGGTTGAGCTGTCATAAAACACCTTGTTGCAACAACATAGTGACGAAAAGCTTAAATATATAGTTCCATTATATGATAGAATGGCTATTGGTGCCACAGGCCTGTATAATGCCGGGTTTCTTAGCAATAAAGAGTGCATTGCAGGGATATCAGAAGGCCCGTGGGAACAGCATGGCCAGCATTTTGTTTCTATAGTTACCGTAGAAACAAGCAGAAGGCGCTTTAATTTGATTCAGAAAGCTTACTACAATTCAACACCTGAAGGCGTTATTGCCTATAACAAAAGAACTGTTCGGCTTTATAAGATAATGATAGAAGGCGGCGCGCATGTACCTCGAACAGTACAATATGATGACGGCTTGTTGGTTCAAACATTCATACCAGGCGCAGATTTTGATAATGCTGCAAAGGCGTTCCCTCCAGAAGTTGTTGAAAAAGCTTGCAGACATGTTGACGAAGAACTTGCGCTTTATGTGAGCCTTGGGCTTGGCAATTATCCAGATCATTTTAACAATTTCCGTGTCACGCCTTCTGGCAATGTTTTCCTCGTCGACATAGATTTTCCTAATGCTGTAGTGTAATTTCTTCGTAATTAGCGCCTGTGTAAGCTTTAAAAACCGGTTCTCACATGAGTATTTCTATGTGTTACACAGCCAAAGGATATGTGCTGGCAATTGTTGCCGCCTTCTTTGCTGCACTGTTTGTATCGGCTCTTGTGTCAGGATATGTGGTACAGACCGCAGGCGCCATGAGCACAGCAATAGTGCACTATTTCGTTGCATTCATCCTGCTTGGAATTGCAAAGCACCTCGTATGGATGGCGCACGCAGAAAAGCCAAAGACATCAGCAACAACAAGAACAGCAGCAAAAAGAAGAAGATAAATCTAACATAATTTGTTAATTTTTTGTTTTATTTTCATTAAATTTT
>JACQNW010000041.1 GCA_016202845.1 Candidatus Aenigmatarchaeota archaeon | reverse complement strand
GAATAGGAGATTAGTTTAAATAGTTTTGTTTGCAAGTAAACACATGGTTAGTGCTGACGACAGGCTTGAGAAATTCTTGCAGAGGCTTGAAAACAACAAAGACATACTGCTGTCAAACAGAAGAAAAATTGCAGAGTTCATTGAATCGAGAAAAGCAAAAGGAAAAGCAGCAAACACATGCCTAAAATATCTGCATCCATTAGTGCAGATGAATTTGCGTGGCTGGGTAACAGAGCCGTTTGAAAAGCTGACAAAGAAAGACATTGAATCAATAGTAACAAAGTCTGAAAAAGTTGGCTGGTCTGCAAAGACAACAAAAAATCTGCGAGTTTCAATAAAGGTTTTCTACAAGTGGCTTGAAGACCCAGACGAAGAAAAATTTGCGCCTAACGAATATCCACAGCGTGTGAAGTTTATTTCTACAACAATTCCAAAGCGACAGAGAAAAGAGCTTACATTCAATGACATGCTTACGAGAGAAGAAGTCATCAAAATGGCACAAGCATCAAACAATGCCATGCACAAAGCACTATTGTGGCTGGCTTTTGAATCTGGCGGAAGGCCAGAAGAAGTGCTAAATTTGAGAAAGTCAGATGTTATTTTTGAAAAAGAAAATACAAAAATATACCTGCATGGGGCAAAAAGCAGAAGAGTTTCTTTTCTTGTTTCTGCCACAGAGCCTTTGAGAGACTGGTTAAGAAAGCATCCATCTGCAGACAAAACAGACTTTGATGTATGGGTAACGCAATTCAGCAAGAAAAAGCAAAAAGAAAATACTTGGACAAAACTTGACAATTCTGGAGCAAACAAGATGCTGAAAAAGCTTGCTACAAAATGTGGCATAGAAAACAAAAGAGTAACTCTTTATTCGCTACGCAAGGGGAGAGCAACAGAACTTGCTTCAGCCCCAAAAGTAACCCGCTCTATATTGCACACTGTTATGGGCTGGGAAGAAGGCTCTACTATCAGCAGGAGCTATGTGAAAATCAATGATGAAACAGTGAAAGAAGCGATACTGGCGTCTAATGGCTTGGAGCTTCCAAAGCACGAGATAGAAAGCTTCATTGAATGCGCATATTGTGGAGCAAAAAACTCGCCTTCTGCTCTCTATTGTGAAAAAGCAGAATGCGGAAAGCCTTTGCTGCTTGGAACTGCGCAAAAAGAACTGCAAAATCTGCTCAAACAGTTAAAAGGCGGCAGAAAAGCACTCATGCAGCAGATTCTTGACGACCCAGAGTTTGAGAAAGAAATGCTTCGGCGCATGGAAGAGAGGAAAGCCGAGCAGTCTTTGAGTAAAGCGATGAAGGAAAGTGGATATTATTAATTACTTATAAGTGGCATAAATTGATAGTTTTAAATACTAACTTGACCATAAAATGAGCATGAAGACAAATCCTTACAAAACAACTATTGGAGCAGCATTTTTAGCAGGTTTTGTTGGTTTGAGTTATCAAGCACTGGCTAAAGAGAGAAGTGATAAGTGTAGACCAGTTGAAGGCATGCAAGGAAATGTTAATACTTGTATTTATTTTGAACCACACTATAAATCACCAGTCGCATTACAATTTGATTCTCCTAAAACACCAAAAGGAACACCATTTATGCTATACATAAATGATGAATTAGTTAACTTGCCTTCTGACAGATCATACGTAGGTTCTAATGGTCGTGTATTATTGGATGCAGAGGCCAAAGAATTGCTTTTGGGAGAAAGCAAAAAAGAAGCAGCAGGTCGCCATTTTATGAATGGAATTGTATTAGTGACATCAGGGGATCATTTAAGATTTGCTGTCGATTTAGATAAAGACGGAAAAACAGAAAAAGGTGAGCCATTCTCTAGTTTCACCATAAAATACGAAGTGAACGATAGATAGTTTTTTACAACTGCCTGAAAACTGTAATCAAAATTGTGTCGTATCGCAAACATGAGTAGATTATTATGCTCGAAGTAACACCACAAGAATTGGCAACACACTTAACCTACAAAGAAATAGACAAAATGTTTGGAATTAAAGTAGATGGTGTTACACAACATAGAAGCGAAAGAAGGTATGCTTATTTTCAACCAAATGGAGATATAGGAGTTTCAATTTATGGTTATTATATTCCGCTTAGATTAAGCAACTATGGATTTCCAGAAACGCAAACAGTTGGGATAAAAGTAAAAAGAGTAACAGGATTCTCACCAAAATTGCAGATTGCATACGACAAACTTTTGAGAAATGCTTCAGTGCCACTGATAGAAGCAGTAGAAACCATTGCCATGTGCGTGAATGATTCTATTGAATACGACACAGATGCAGTTTTTGGCTCGGATGATTTTGGTGAACGGGTTAAAGAGCGTATTAGGGTTGTAAATTATACCCCTAACGGTCAAGAAACAGTAAAAGGAATTTGCAGCGATGCAGGATGGCTTATCAAAACCTTATTCGACTGGACACTAATAGAGCCTTCTCTGAGATACACAAGCGTAGATACAATGAAAGCTGGTCGTACAGAAGAAACAAGACACCATGATACAACACTGATATTTGATATTAGAACTGCACACTGGATTGTTGTTAATTCAAAAAGTCCGCTAAAACCGTATAACATAGTTCCATTTGAAAGATTACAAGATTTAGGAAGCCCTTATGGAAATTGATAGTCTATTTTTATCCTCTTCCTCTAATTATTTCAAATGGACAAGATAAAGCTCTACTTGGACACGAACATGACACTCGATTTCTTTATCAACGAAGCTACACGCATAAAGGGAAAAGGCGACATCAAAGTTCCAGAAAAAACAAAGTTTATGACGGACAATATAGAGAAAATGGAGTTCACCACCTCTTTCCTGACAAAAGCCGAAATAATGAGAGAACTTGTGACAGGACATGACATTGAATCGCCTCAAGTCGAGGAAATGTGGTCAGACCTTATGAAGTCCCTTAATAATCCGCATTACATAAAGGAATTCAAGTTTGATGAAAAGCTCGTTGAAATGGCTGGCAAGCTCAAGCTCAGGTTAAGGACTTTGTTCAACTTTCAACATCTCTATATTGCTATTGATACAAAATCTTATTTTGTGTCTGGCGACAAGGACATCATAAATAAAATAAGGGAAAATCTTTTGTATGACAAATCTTTGACATACATAGAACTAAGGCAGCTCATTTCTTAGTTTTTGACTTGGTCTTTTTAGCATCTTTTGCAAGCTTTTTGAATATGTCCTGATGCTTTCTTACAAATTCTTCGTATT
>JACQNW010000040.1 GCA_016202845.1 Candidatus Aenigmatarchaeota archaeon | reverse complement strand
TTGACAGTTGCTGTGTGGTCAAATTAAAGGTAGGCGTAGGGACGGCTTCTTGCGCGTCAATAAATGAATTTTTTTAGTGTGCAGCGTTTATTTTCAGCAAATTTCGCAGAAATTTGCGACATTGTAGAATGCATCAGCTATGTGTTTTTGCTTTCATTTTCAAATTTTTGTCTGCTACGACTTCAAACAAAAGTATTCTAAACAATATAGTTCCCTTTAATTTGACCGTAAATTTTCTGTCAAATTAAAGTTTTAGACCCTGTACCTGAGCAGGGCTCCTATGCCGCCAAGGGCTTCGAATTGCTTCCCTTCCCTTGTCTCTGGCGAAACAACAATGACCTTTGTCCCGTAGTTGCCTGCAAACTCTTCTATCACATCAGTCAGGTCTTTTTCTGTCATTATAGATCTTTGCACATTGCATGTAGGACATGTCTGGGTTTTTTTCTGGTCATTTCTTACAATTTTAAATTTTCTTCCGCATGCGCATTCATATTCCATGAACTTTGCAGTGTTGTTTTCAGTGATAAGTATTGTATCCGCAGCGCCTGCTTCCACAAACCTTTGCGTTTCTTCAAGGCCATATATGGCAATGCCATGGGGCCTTTGCAGTTCTTCAAGAAACCTTTGGACAATTTTCTTCTCTTTTATGACAGCGGCCTCTTTTATCAGGTGCTCTCCCCTGACTATTGTCTCCTCTATGCCTTGGTCTCCTGTATAACTTGTATCGACAAGCCCCAATATTTTTTTCTTGACGTCTGCATGCATGTAATCTTCCTTGTAAAGCATTTCTTTCACAGGTCCTCCACCGGACAGCAGGATTCCTATTACCTCTTTATGTTCCCCAAAAATTTTATTGGCGGCTTCACCTATCTTCTTCAGCCAGTCATTCAGCAGCCCTTCCCTTATCCTCGAGAAGCGTTGAGAACTGTTGTGAACAACCAGGCAGTTTGCTATAAAATTCGAATTTTTTACTTCTATATCAGTCATTTCAGACTCTTTATCTAATACGGTTACCGAACTTATTTTTGTCGGGATAAGATTGTAAGAAAGAACAGGTTCAAGCTTTTTGTACAGTTCAGGCTTACTTTTGATCTCAACTAAAACTGAGTTCAAAAAAACCTCTTTGCTCATCATACGTTCATTCCTAAAGAAATTGGTAACTTTTGGAAAGTCGCTGACCTTGTAACCTTCGCTTTCTATAATTTTTCTTATATTTTCTCCTGTGGCAAATATTTGGCGCACAGAGCTTTTCCCAGTTTTATTTTTCACAGCATTTTTTAATTTTTCTTTTTTATAGTCCGCATTGAAACCTATTTCTTTCATAAATAATTCTAACGATGTCCTTTCTGTAATCTGTACTGTAAACCTGTGTTTTTTGCTGTAAGGATTTCTTCTGTTATCGTACTCGGTTAGAGATGCCATTATGCTAAATCTTAAAAGTGATATCTGTATTTGTTTGGCCATTTTTTTGTTGTTTATTCCAAGGCCTATTCCGCGCTTTGCGTTAACGTACCCCTCAGCATCAAAAAATCCTCTCAGAAACGCCGCAAGAACAGTGTTGGTAGAAAGAAGTATTTTTTGCGGTATCGCGGAGCTTGTTGCATAGTTAAGCTCAGGAAATTCTGATTTTATAAGGGTTACTATTGGCTTTCCGTAAAGCCTGCCTAAATGATAATTTTTCTTTTCTCTGAAATTGGAATGTGTGTTGCAGTTAAATATTGATTTGCCAAGATTTGTATAGTAGTCTACAATTTGCTTGCTGGAGTCATGCAGGCTTAATCGTTCTTTTTCAAAAGACCCATCGCCTGCAAAATATCCTAAAAATTCAGCTAGCTTTTCATCTAATACATTGGGAAGTCTTAAAGATGTAGCAGGTTTGCAAAACTGGCGCACAAAGCTGTTAAAGTCTGTATTCAAGCTTTGGCACAATGCCATAAGAAAGCCTTTTTTAACATTCCGTTTTCCTAACTCCAACACAGAAATAGCTGTCTGTGTAACATTTGATTTTTTTGCCAGTTCTTTTTGCAGCAGCTTTAGATCTTCTCTTCTGTATTTGATGAATTTACTGCCTTCGGGCAGTAGCTCATATGTGTTATAAAGGCCTGCCGGCTCAAGGCTTTGGATTTTCCCTTTTATTTCAATTTTTTCAGGCATCAATAAATAGTCGCCTGCTTTAAGCTGTTCAGCAGGCACCTCTTCTACTTTATTTCCCCATCTAAAAAATGTATGGTCGGCAGAAGATTCTATTTCAATTGTTGGGTATTTTGTTTTAATAATATGCATTAGATTTTTTTTTGTATTCCATTTTTCAATAACAGGCGTATCCTTTAAGCTTGTGGTGTCAGAAAAATTGACAGATTTCACAGCACATGGATTATGCAGGTCTTTTATTTCAAGTATGCTTCCGTCGCTTACTTGGACTAATGTATCTGGCGAAAGACACTGTCCCCCGGCCCGCGATTTTCCAGGAACAATAGACTCTTCATTGTAAATTATTTCCAATCTTTTTCCTTTCAGCAAAGCAATTGTTGCCTCGCTTTTGTCCAGGCAGATTATGCCGTAGATCTCCTTGTCTGCTATCATGTCTTCCAGAGGCTCTGTGACAAATTTCTGGTCGCACCAGTACAGCTTTGTTTTTATCTCCTCCGGAGGCTCTATTGCCCAGAGCTGCATGTCTGTTTTGTCAGTTTCAGAAACATTTCCGCAAAAAAGCGCAACCCCGTTTTCAGGGGTTCTTTTATAAAGAGTAAGATGTCTAAGAATCTTTTCCAGAGCTGTTGTTACATTCTTCCTTACGGCCTTGGATTTTATATTGTCTGCTGTTCCCTGCTCATTCCTGAGCTGTGTTGCTACCTCATTAAGGCTGTAGCCTGCAGGAACATATACAGTAACAAGCTCTGTGTGCCTGCCTTTTATTGCAGCCAGTTGTTTGACTAGCTTTTTCAGCGCTATTTTCCCTGTATTATTTTTAATTTCATGTTCTTCGTTTGTCATATTTGACACCTAAATAAAAGCATTGGCTAAATTAGAATGAGATGGAATTGGCTACCGCAAAAGTAATGCCATAATCTTTATTCTTCTGTAATTAAGATAAAAAGCTTACTGTTTCTACTTTAACAATGGAGCAGACTTTCGAAGAGTTTGACAAAATTGTTGAGCAGACAATTCCAAAATACACAGAGATGCAAAAACAGATAACTTTTCCGCTAATTTTTGAAAAAAATGAAATAATAAAATGCCTGGACATCGGGTGCGGAACAGGAAGGTCTTCTTATGAGTTGCTGAAAAACTTTCCTTCTGCTTCTGTAGAATGCTTTGACATTGACAAAAATCAGCTGGAGAAAGCAAAAACTAACCTGAAAGTGTTTGAAGATCGTACTGAGTTTGCTGAAGGCGACTTTTTGTCGCATGATTTTGAGGAGCAGTTTGACGTTATTGTATCGTCATTCACGATGAGCCATCTTGAAAAAAATGAAAGGCTTCAGTGGCTCAGAAAAATTCATTCTTTGCTCGCAGAGAACGGGTATTTTGTTTGCGCAGACAAGGTCTCGTTCCGTTCCATAGAGCTTAATGACGCGCTGGATATAATCCAGTCCGGCCATGCAAAGCCCAGCCCTGTGACGTCAGAGTTGTCGTTGCTGAGGAAAGCAAGCTTTTCCCTGCGTGACATAATATGGCGTTTCCGGGAATACGCAGTATGGTACGCCATGAAATAAGGGAAATGTTACATCAAAAAAGAGATAGAAGCATCACGAAAACGCTCTGTTTCTGAATTCAAATCTCAGGATTACATAAAGAAGAAATAAAGTATTTATATCAAGTCTGCACATAAATTAGCCATGGCTAGGCGAAAGAAATCAGGGCTGGCATTCACCAAGAAACATGCGTTCGGGTCTTTGGTAATTGTTCTTGCAGGCATCTTTGCAGTGGGCGGTATTTTTTTAAACAGCAGCTTTGTTTTATCTGGTTCAGGCACGAATCTTGCAGGGCAGACAACAACATCTGGTGAGCTTTTAGGCATTTTTGAATGCGCCTATGACAGCTATGCCGGCGCTGTGTTGTGCGGGCCGGAGATTGACAGGAGCAATTTCGAAAATGTCATCCAAATTTACAGCACAGATGTTATTGGAATTCGTTTTGACGGCACGCCGGTCGAGTACGATGGGAGTTATTTTGTGCTGTCTTGCAGTGAAATAGAAACAGGCTGCGACGCAGGCTATGAAGCATCATGTCAGTTGGCTTCTTTGTGCGCGCCGTTATAAAATTATTTCTATTTTGTCTTCAAAGACAATTTCTTTGGCATTATGACAGGCTTTCAGGTCTTTTTCCATATTCCTGAACAGTTCCGGAATTGTAAGTTTCTGGACTTCTGCCTTTAATGACATGCCATTGTCTTTTTTAGCCTTCCAGATGGCGCTGTTCAGCTCATTTATCTGCTCCTTTGTAAATGGCTGTTTCAAAATTTTCGCGGCTACAGGGAATTTTTCTTCATGTATATTTTTGCCCCTGAAATTTTTATAGATAATCTCTGTTATATACGGCGTTACAGGGGCAAGCAGCTTCATTATTATGTCAATACAATGGTTGAGCGTGTACAAGGCTGACATTTGCTCGTCATCGCTGAAAGTATGCTGTGTGACGCCATTGGCGTCTGTCCATCCTGTATTGTATGCCCTGTTCTTTGCCATCTCAATATAATGCGATGCAAAAGTTTCCCACAAAAAGTGTTTTATTGCAACAGCAGGCCTGTAGAAATCATATTTTTCATAGGATTCATCCGCAAGCAAAACAAGCGAATTTAATTCATTTATGACCCATTCATCTGTTGGAATCAAATGTTTAGGTTTTTTGATGTTTTTATTTTCAGAAATCATCTCGACAAATTTTGCGACATTCCAGAGCTTGTTTATGGTCTTTCCTGCGCCTTCTATCCTCTGGAACGAGCACCTTAAATCTCCTTCGGCAAGATTTCCCTCCACTGCGCACCAGAGCCTGAATGGCTCTGCCCCGTACTTGTCAAGTATTTCATGCGGATTTATCACGTTGCCCACGGATTTCGACATCTTCTTCCCTTTCTCATCTATTATATGAAAATGAATCCATGCGTCCTTGAATGCCTGCTCGCCTGTAAGGAGGTATGTTTTTAGCAAGGTATAATATAACCATGTTCTTACTATTTCTTTTCCCTGAGGTCTCAGGCTGCATGGCTTGTTTGACATGTAAAATGAATCAGACTGACGACCTTCTGTCTGTTCACTCGACCACTTCATTATATAAAAAGGAGAGTTTGAGGAATCAAACCATGTGTCAAATACTCTTGTTTCACCCACAGCAACAGCGCCGCATTCGCAGAGCTTGCGCTCGCGCCAGGGTTGCACATATTTTCCTTTCTCGCCAAGGATTCTTGCACCGCATGACTGGCAATACCATAATGGTATCTCAGTTGCATAATACCTGCGCCTGGATATGGCCCAGTCCATTGAGATGCCGTTGATCCAATCCAGCAAAAATTGTTTCGATGAAGGCTCATAAAAATTGATTTTGTCCGCCATTTTTCTTAGATCGTCTAAAAACTCTGTTTGTTTCAGGTAAAGTTCTGGCATTGAAACATACTCAATGACATGTTTTGATCGTTCGCATATGGGCGTCCTGTGCATTATCTGCTCCTGTTTTACAAGAAACCCGTCTTCCTGCAGCTTTTTTATTATAGTTTCTCTTGCTTCTTTGGCATGCATGCCTTCCAGGAAGCCCGAGCGCATGTTCATCTTGCCTTCTTCATTTATTGCAGAAACAGCTTCTATGCCCATTTCCCGGAGAAATCTTACAGCATTCTGGTCGCCCGCAGATTTTGACATGAAGACCATGCCTGTGCCAAAGGACGGGTCTGCCATAGGGTGAGCCTTGATCGGAATTTCAAGCCCATAAATCGGAACAATTGCCGTCTTGTTTTCCAGATGTCCGTACCTCTCGTCTTGAGGGTTGTAAATGACCATTCCTGCTGTGCAGAGCAGCTCAGGCCTTGTTGTAGCAATTATGACGTCTTCGCCTGTTTCCTTTATCTTAAAAATAACATGATTAAGAAAAGTCTGCATTTCCTTGTAGTCGACTTCATTGTCTGCTATTGTTGTCCTGCACCCGGGGCAGTATGTGTTGAGCCTTGTGTCCTCGTATACCATGCCTTTGTTCCATAACTCTATGAATGTCGCTTGCGTAAGAATTCTATAATCAACGCTATCTGTCTCATATGCGTCGCCAATTTTTTCTCCTGTTGACCATGAATTGAAACTTATTCCCAGCTTCAAAAAAGAATCTGCGCTGTCCGCGGAAGTTTCCTCCAGAATTTTTCTGCAGTGCGCTAAAAACTCTTCCCTGCCTGTTTTTGCAGGGTTTACGCCAAATTTTTTCTCTGCAGCCACCTCGATTGGCAGGCCATTGCGGTCAAGTCCGAAAGGGAAAACAACAGAAAATCCTTTCATCCTGTGAAACCTTGCAAACATGTCCATCAGAGTATAGGTCGCAGCATGACCCATGTGTATTGGTGCATTTACATAAGGCGGAGGCGTGTCTATAACAAATGTTTTCCCCTCTTTGCTTTTCTTGAAAGAATAGAGTTTGCTTTTCTTCCATTCCTCGTAAATTTCCTTTTCAAAGCTCTTGTCCCAGTTCTTTGGCAACATTAATTTTCCACCCTTTCTTTTATTGTATCAATCTACATATAATATTATTTTCTTTCCGCCAAGGCTTTCTTTGCAGATAAATTTTACAGGTTGCAAAAGAAAGGGTTGAAAGAAGCAGGGAAGTATATCGCTAATTTATGCGACTACTCCAACCACTACACTAACGACTGCAAAATTTGTTGTCAGTGCTGATGTCATACTTTCTGGTTAGTTGCTAATGTTTTTAAAGCTGAAAATCAATACCGCTAGATGAGTTATATAAGTTGGAAAGATTTTGAAAACATAGAAATTAGGGTTGGAACTGTCACAAAAATAGAAGACTTTCCGGAAGCAAAGGCGAACAGACGCCCTTAGGCGTCAAAACATCCTTTGCTTACAAATTATGGATAGACCTGGGCGAAATTGGCGTGAAAAAATCCAGCGCCCAGCTCACAAAGCTTTACAAAAAAGAAGAGATTATCGGAAAACAGGCGCAAAGATGTATTTTCTCACAGCATGCAAAATTGTGTAGCCGCAGCTTTGTACAAAGCCGCAAATTTCGCAGAAATTTGCTGAAAATAAACGCTGTGCATTGAAAAATTCATTTATTGATGCGCAAGAAGCCGTCCTTACGCCGCCCTTTAATTTGACTACACATAAACTGTCAAATTAAAGCTTAACACAACCTTTATATTGCCCTTAGCCAAAATATTTCTATGGCGCATGGATTGTTGTCTGCATTGATGGTTTTTGTTTTTGCAGCGGGCGTTGCAGTTATAAACAGGGTGGTGTTATGGAAAAATTTGCACTAACAATTTTAATATTGCCTGTGCTTATTCTATTTGCTGGCATCGCCTACTCATACCCTGTTGTGATAACAAATCCTTCTGACGGCACAACAGTTTCAGGCATAGTGGAAATAACAACAGAAGATGCAGGTATTTCAACAACGCCAACAAAAGTAGAATTTTATGTAGACTACATCCTCAAATCAACAGATTTTCACGAGCCTTATTCATATTCATGGAATACTGCATCTTACTCGAGTGCAGCGCATGTAATAAGCATACTGACGTACGATGACACCATTGGCAGACCATACGGGGACTCTGTATCTGTTACAGTAAACAACAATACAGGAACAGCGCCGCCGGCGCCTCAGAATCTTACGCCTGAAAAAGGCCATAATTTTTCTTCAACAACAACTTCAGTAATATTAAAATGGAGCGCGATAAAAGAAGCGCAGAGCTATGCGGTAAGAGTAAGGGACCTGACAGACAACATTACA
>JACQNW010000039.1 GCA_016202845.1 Candidatus Aenigmatarchaeota archaeon | reverse complement strand
TATTATGTTGGCAAGCTATAGCTATAAATAATTTCGGATAATTTTAATAAAATGGACAAACAATTGTTGGTAGAAGAGCTTTTTAAAAAAGGAAAGTTGGTAACACCAACAGCCCTTGAATTATTGGCATCAGGCCACAAACAAACACTTTCATCGGGACTTGTTATAACAGAAAAAAACGTAAATTTTTTTAAAGTTGTAAAACAATATACGCCAAAAGATGTCGTTACAACAAGCGACTTTATTGCCCATTTTAACCAGAAATATGAAAAATTAAAGCAAATTATAATAAATCGCATCAGCAAAAATTTTATTTCTCTTGATAAACTTTCAAATAACAAGGCAGATGTTTTTGTTATAGGCATTGTTAAAAATATAGAAAAACAGGCAGAAGGGATAAAGTTAGATATCGAAGACCTGACAGGTACGGCAAGTGTATATTTGAAACAAATAGATGACGTCGACTTAGATGATGTTATTGCAATACAAGGCGTTGATGGAGGAAAAAACATCTATAATGCTAAAATTTTATTCCCTGATGTGCCGCTGAAGCAACCTGCTAAAAATTATGGGAAAGTGTGTTTCATAAGCGGGCTTGGCTTTTCAGAGGCTCCAGAGAAAACAGTTGAACAGGCTTTTCAGGAAGTCCAATCGCATAAGTTTGATATGATGTTTGTGGTTGGAAGCACAAAAGATTGTAAAAAATTTGAAGAATTTATTAGTAAGTATATGTCATCAATACACATTGCAACAGTCCCATCAGAAAAATACCCGCAAAAACCAGAGGAATTTAATTTAGAAAACATTACGCCGCTCACAAATCCGTCCATGGTAGAGGTTAATGGAATAAAGATACTGGCAGTTAGTGAGTTTAGGTTAGGTTATTTAAGGAAGCGCCAGCTTAGGCAGCCAAAAATACCTGTCGATCCATTGGTTATTGACGATGTTCCTGATGTAGTTGTGTGCTGCTTTCCAACAGAAGCTCAGGTTATGAATTACAAAGCAACAACGGTGATAAATGTGGGGTCTTTCTTAACAACAAGTAAGCCTGTCATCATTGACTTGGAAACGCGCGATGTGCAGCAAATAAACCTTAGAAATTGATTTTGTAGCGCAGTATTTATGGTCTGGCTGACCATATAATTTAGACAGTAATTTTGGTGGTCATTATGAAAGCGATGTTGCTCGATGCAGATTATTTTATGAATGGCCAGCAACCGGTTGTCAGGATGTTTTGCAAAACTGAATCGGGGGAAACTGTTTGTGTTTATAATAATAAAACAATGCCTTATTTTTATTTCAAGACAAAAATTCCCGAAGAAGAAATTTTAGAGCGCATTAAAAATATTTTATCAAAAACCAAGCTGCAAATAAATATAAAAGCACTGGAAACCGCGTACAAATTTGTGCCGCTCGGGTTTATGAAAGACAAGGAAAAGCTGGTAAAAATAACTTTGTACAACCCTCAGGATGTTTCAAAACTCCGAGACATTTTGATGGCCGAAGGCATTGCAGATTCTGTTTATGAAGCAGACATCATGTTTAAGTACAGATTCATGGTCGATAATGATCTTCATGGAATGCAGTGGATAGAATTTGAGCCCGAAAGAGTCAGGACAACTACTTCAAAATTCCCTGTTTACAATGCACAAAAGTTCATGCCATTGGAGACGCAAACGCCAGCGCCATTAAGGTACATGGCGCTTGATATCGAATGCGCCTCCATGGACCAAGGACGAATGCCTAATGAAAACATGGACCCCATAATAATGATTTCTATTGCTTTTGATCCGCCGTTTAAAGGAAAAGCCAACATGGTACTTGTTGCCAAAAGGGTACAGGCGGAAAATACTACATGGTTTCAGTCTGAGAAAGAAATGCTTGAAGAATTTGTTGCAATAACTCAGGCTTATGATCCAGATATAGTAACAGGTTACAACATAAATGGCTTCGACATGCCATGGCTGATAAAACGAGCCCAAAAAAACGATGTTAAGTTCGATATTCCCCGTTCGGAAAAACAAATTGGAATGAAAAAAGGACTATACCCAGAGTACATTATTCCGGGACGAATATTGATAGACCCTTTTCAGATTTTAAAAAGAGACCCATGGCAAAAATTTGCACGATACGATCTTAATACTGTTTCCAAAGTTTTGCTTAACGATGAAAAACATGACATAGAATATGGCGAAATATCTGTATTATGGAACGGCTCAAAAGATGATGTAGTAAGGCTTATTGAATATGCAAGAAAAGACGTAGTTCTGGCCATGCGTCTCGTAAAGGAAAAGGGCATGCTAGACAAATTTGTAGAAATTTCCAAGATATCAGGGCTTCTAATGCAGGATACTTTCGGTGGCCAGACAAAAAGGATAGAGACTATGATGCTCTACGAATTCAGGAAAAGGGACTTTGTCATGCCATTTGCAAAAAGAAAAGATAACACCGAGCAGTCGTTAAAAGGAGCCATTGTATTAGAGCCAAGAAAGGGATTGCACTATGGAAATTGCACTGTTGTGCTTGATTTCAGATCTTTGTACCCTTCAATAATGAGGACATTCAACGTTTCACCAGACACTCTTATCGTGAATGAGGCTGGTGACCTGCCGTATAATTTGTCGCCTTCTGGAGCAAAATTTGTTAAGCAAGATATTAGAGAAGGCATATTGCCGAACTTATTGGCAAAACTAATGAAGGCACGGTCTGATGCAAAAACAGCGATGAAGGCCGTAGACGGTGATTTGAAGAAAACTTTAAACGCAAGGCAACTTGCTTTGAAGGATTTGAGCAATAGCATGTATGGATTTACTGGTTATGCAAGAGCAAGATTGTATATGATTGAAGTTGCTTCAAGCATTACAGCATATGGCAGGGAAAACATAGAAAAAACAACGCGACTAATAAAAGAAAAATATAGTGGTTTCGAGGTTGTTTATGGAGATACAGACTCTGTTTTCATAAAAGTGCCTACTGATGACCTTAATCAAGCAAAAATGTATGGAGAAGAAGTTGCAGCATTTGTATCTGGAGAGTTGCCCGGACATCTTGAATTGGTTTTTGAAAAAATTTACAAGACATTTTTAATTCTGGCAAAAAAAAGATATGCTGGGTGGAGGTATGATTATGCAAATAATCAGTGGATTGACAAAATAGACATGAAGGGCATAGAAACGGTGAGAAGAGATTGGTGCCCGCTAGTGAGTGAGGTCATGGTGGATGTTTTATCGATTGTATTGAAGGAAAATAATGTTAAGAAAGCCATAGAGAATACGAAAACTATAATAAATAATCTTCGGAACAACCAGGTGCCGTTGGAAAAATTAACCGTAATCAAAGGCATAACAAGAAGTATAAACGAGTATAAAGCCACGCTCCCTCACATAGAGCTCGCTAAAAAAATGAGGGCAAGAGACCCTGCAACTGCTCCAAATGTAGGAGACAGGCTTGGATTTGTGATAATAAAAGGGAGCCAATTGATTTCAAAGCGCGCTGAAGATCCGAAATATGTGATAGAAAATAAACTGCAAATAGATTCGGATTATTATATCCAAAGCCAGCTTCTTCCGCCATTGGAAAGAATATTTTTGTCTGTCGGTGTTGACAGGTCTGAACTATTTGGTGCAGGCAGGCAAATGACTCTCGGCTCTTTAATTGTGAAAAAGCAAGGCAACATATTGGATGGCGTGGAAGAGTGTGTGTGTGATATGTGTGCACGCAGTTTCAGGCGTATGCCTCTTAGGGGGTTATGTGATTGTGGTGGAAATATAGTATTGGCTTACCAGGGAAATGTCGGGAATATAGTGCGCACAACTTAACCTATATAATTTGTTTCATTTTCAGCGGAATTTGTTATTGAATCTTTCTCTTGAACTTTTTTGCGTTTTGTTTCAACAGGACCAATATATTTGCTTGTAACTTTCTTTCCAAGTCGTATTGACTGGTAATAGTATTTCCTTCCGTTTATCGTTTTAACATGTCTGTTTGTCATCATCATTATTATCATGCGTTTTCTTTATATTTCTATGAGTACCTCCGAAAGCAGGGTTATAGTGAAACAAATAAATAAGCAGGATGTAATTTATTTCATTGGCTTTATCTTTTCACTTTCGGAGGTACGTCTATTCGTGCGGCTTTGATAAGAAATTTTCTTCTTCACAAGGGGAAATCTTTATAAATAGCCTGGCGTATTAGTGTTTATGAGAAAATCTAAAAGAAAAAACCAAAGGTACAGAACTTCAAAATATGCGCCAAACGTTTATGACGTTTCTGTAATTACAGGTTTTGTGATACTTCTTCTTACCGTAACTTATGTTTCTGTTGAACCGGAAAATGTAGCAGGACAGGGTGGAAAAGTAATTACAGCTAGTGTACCAGACATAAATTATGCCGGCAAAGCTTATGCAAGCCTGGATGATATCATTTGCCTGAAAAACGACTATGGTGATATAGTTTGCTCCTCTGTTGGAGAGCTTGTTAAAGCTGATGACAAGCTATTTGCAAACTGCGTGTCTGAAATAGGCTGCACATTGTCGTGTGTAGAATTGACAAATGCATGCACAGATGATCAGTCTTATTCAGCTTGTGCCCTGCAGAACAAGTTCTGTTAAAAAAGACTATTGAAGGCTTTGACAAATTATAAGGTTAATCAAAACCCTCAATATTCCTCTAGTATAAAATTGTATATTTGAGTGTGCATACCAGAAGCCTTTTATAATCTACTGGACCAATATCCTTATGTCAAAAGTTCTACTGGTCAAGCTGTCAGACGCAGCAGTGTACAAGGATGCAAAAGTAAAGAATGCGGTGCCACATTTCCCGTCGCTAACTCTTGCAACAATAGCTGGCAACATAAGAGAAAAAAATCATGATGTGAAGATTTTTGATTATTCAACTTTTCCGTACGTAGAAGATGCCGACAAAGATTTTTTACAGCTTTTGAAGGATTTTTCGCCAGACTTTGTAGGAATCACCTTTCCAACGCCTCTGTTTGAGGAAATGGTTCGTATTGGAACAATAGTAAAAAACTTCAATTCAGGCATAACACTAATAGGCGGCGGACCGCATGCTTCAGCTTTCCCTGAAGAATCCCTGAAGACATCTCCTTTAGATATAGTCATAACAGGTGAGGGCGACTTTGTTGCTGCAGATGCGATAGGAGCAAACAATTTGAGTGAAATAGACGGCATAGCATTCAAGGAAAGTGGAAGCGTTGTTGTAATTCCGAAAAAAATAAAGTTTTTGGATGATTTGGACAAGCTTCCTTTTCCTGCATGGGACTTGTTTGATCTGTCTAAATATCACACGCCAAGGCAGATGAGAAAGAAAAGCCCTGTTGGCTGGATCGAAACAAGCAGGGGTTGTTTATACGGTTGTGTTTATTGCAACAAGAACATATTTGGTCAGAACTTCCGGTATAAAAGCGCCAGGCGAACAGTCGATGAAATGGAATTTATGTTAGAGTGTGGGTTTAAGGAAATTCAAATAGGCGAAGACATGTTTACTACAAACAAAGAGCGTGTAATGCAGATATGTGCTATGATAAAAGAACGCGGTTTGAAGTTTCCATGGGCTACGACAACTGGCATAAGGGTTGACAGTGTATCGCTTGACATGCTAAAGGCCATGAAGAATGCAGGCTGCTATAGGGTTTATTATGGTTTTGAATCAGGGAGCGATCAGGTTCTTGTTTCTTCAAGAAAAGGCACGAACACAGCAACAGCCCGCCAGGCTGTTGATTGGTCAAAAGAAGCAGGGTTGGAGGTTCTTGGTTTCTTTATGATAGGCTTGCCGGGCGAAACAGAGGAAACAATGCAGCAGACAATAGATTTTGCAAAATCATTAAACATAGATTTTGCGAAAATGACTATCATGAGTCCGCTTCCTGGAACCCCTGTGTTCAATGATTTCAAGGAGAAAGGCTTGTTGAAAAAAGATGTTGATTGGAGCACATTTAATTATTATACCCCGCCATCAGAACTTTATACGCATCCAAATCTTGACTGGGCAACAATCGAAAAATATTACAAAAAGTTTTACAGGGAATTCTACTTCCGGCCAGGATATATGGCAAAACGGCTTGTCGCAGGCATCAAAAATGGCACGCTAATTGACGACATAAAAGCAGCAAAAACAACAAAATGGTAAACATGGTAGTAATTTATGATGGCGACCCGCCTTTTGATGCACGAAGATCCACAAACAAATTAGGGTACACTTTTTTCGGTCGTGGCTGGACTAGAAAGTCTATGCTAAACCACCTTTATAGAACATTGGATTATTATAGAACGATAGATTACCGAGAAGCTCTTCAAAACTGTGAAGAACAGATCAGAGAATTAGAACTTACTGCTTGAGTATTTCATCATAAATCCTTGCTATCCTTTTTACTGTCAAATTCCAGTCATAACGATTTGCTGTCAGCCGGCCTTCTTTCTCGAACTTTTTCTGTAAATTCTGGTCATTTAAAAGAGTTTCCATTTTTTGTTGGAGATCTGCAATATTGTTTATCTCTGTCAAAAACCCGTTTCTTCCCGGGATGATATAATCTTTTGGGCCGTCTGTGGCCGTTGATATAACACATGTCCCTAGCGCCATGGCTTCTAGAGGCACTATTCCGAAACACTCTCTTTGTGATGGCATGACAAGTGCGCATGAAGATTTTATTAATTCTTTTACTTTCTCATCATTTTCAATTCTTCCGGCAAATGACACGTTTTTTAAACCAATACTTTTTGACAAATTCTCTAAATTGTTTCTCTGGTCGCCCTCTCCTATTATAACTAGTTCATACTCATCATCAAATTTGGCAAAGGCCTTTATTAAAACATCAACTCTTTTTTGCCCTGTTAGTCTTCCAACATATATTACTTTTTTCCTGTCTTTTTTCACGTTTTTCATCCTTTTTAGTTCTTGCACATCTATTCCACTTGGAACAATTTCAGCCCTTGCGCCTATTTTTGACATTTTTGCTTTAATTGTAGTGTTAAGCGTCAATAACTTTGCATAAGGCATTTTTGCTGAAATAATCTCAAAAGGCACACCGCCAAAAAAAGACGTGAATCCGCCTATCATGTTATTGAATTCTGTCAGGTACAAATCATGAATTGTAGCAACAACAGGTTTTTTTACTGCCAAACCAGCCAGTGAGCATGGTACCAAAGACAAATGTCCATTTGCATCAATAAGATCAATATTGTTTTGTCTCAATTTACTGAACATGTTTTTCCAGAAGCCGAGGCAAGCTGAATAAGACCGTTTTGGGGGCTTTATTATTGTAGGACTGGAAACTTGCACCATTTCAAGATCAGGCAGGTTTTCAGGCGCCGAAGAACTGTAAATTACAGGTTCGTACCCATATTTTCCAAGCCTGCGGGCCATCTCTACAACCCTTTTCTCAACGCCGTAAACAGGCCATACAGTCTCTGTGCATAGTGCAATTTTCATGAGTAAATTAACAGAATAATGTTTAAGAAACTCAGAATTTCAGGGCTTATAGCTGACCAACTTATAATACCCGGATTCTTTATACTTGGTTTACTATAATACTTTTTGGAAAAGGTTTTTCATGAAACAGCACAAACGCTTTCGGTCAGAGGATAATTTGTATAGGGCTGTATGTACAGGATTTGATGTTTTTACAAGACGCTTTGAAGGCACTAAAATGGAAGAGTGTATAGGTTCAGAAGCCTTGCATGCCGAACAAACATATTTAGGGGGTAAAACTCTGTACATAATTGGCGAGGTTCATAATTCTAAGGCGCCTGTAGATTATGTACACACTGTAATAGTGCCAAAAATGGAAAAATCACCAGGAGCGTGGATGATGTTGAAAGAAGCCGCAGGAACATACGTTGCTTCTGTATTTTCGGCGCCGGCGCATTTTTATTTTCAGGAATTGGCAGAATATTTTGGGTTGCCTTACTTGGATCCGCTAGAAGACATAGGTAGTGAAAAAGTACGAAGCACAATTAGGCACGCTTGCAAAGTTAGTGATGAAGATATAGAAAGGTTCGTGACATGCCAAGTAATCAAGCCATATTCAGAACTTACAACTGGAGTTGACGGGTCACGATCAAGCGGGCACGATGAGATAATAATTAAAGGTGTTATGAGGCATTTTAGAAAGTCGCGAGATTATGCAGAGAGATTGATAACAGCAGGACCTCTGCCTTTTGAAGTTGAATTTGCAATTGGAGACGCATGGAACAGCATTTCAAGAGCCAACATTGATAAGATACTAGGCGAATATTCGTCAAAGGCTTTTGTGCTGGTAGAAGTAGGGAACGCACACGTGCCTATTTTTGAAACTCAAAATTCTGGTTCGAAAATTGAACCAACAGAGTAAGCTTTTAAACAAAGGGTTGTTATTTACTATAAGGTGTCCTCTGTGGTAAAAGTAGTTCTTATAGACCCAAAAGGCGTGTGGGAGGGTTTGAATAATGGCCTTGCAAGCATAGCTGCCAATATACGAGATAAATGCACTGTTAGGGTAATAGATTTTGTAAACTATTCAAAAGGCACATTGGACGAAAGGCTGGCCATAACAAAAGATGCTGACATAGTTGGCATTTCAATGAAGTCTTTCACGCTGCTTGAATCAATCATGGTTGCAAACAAAGTAAGAGAGCTTAATCCAAATGCAAAGATAGTTGCAGGCGGCCCTCATGTAATAGTTGATGGTTATAATCTGCTTAAAGAAAATAGTGTGTTTGATTATGGTGTCGTAGGCGAGGCAGAATTTGTTTTCCAGAACCTTGTGGAGGGCAAGGATCCTAAAGAAATACAGGGACTTATTTACAGAAGTGGTGATGATATTATACAAAATCCTATGCAAGATTGGATAAGAGATTTGGACAATCTGCCATTCCCGAACTATGATGATTTTGATTCTGTTAATCACGATGGGAAAATACAGCCTATAGATGTCTGGCCTCTCGTCACGTCAAGAGGTTGCCCTTATACATGCACGTATTGCAATGTGCCAGTTGTCATAGGAAGAAAGTTTAGGGTGAGGTCAAAAGAAAATATATTGAAAGAGTTAAGATGGTCGCAAGAACACTACAAAAGCAAAGAGTTCAAAGTCCTGGACGACAATTTCACTTTGTTAATGGATAGAGCAAAAGACATATGCAAATATTTCATTGATCAGCAGATGGGCATGAAATGGACGTGCCCTAATGGCATACGTGCTGATCGTTTGGATGAAGAGCTTTGCAAATTAATGAAAGAGGCTGGGTGCTATTCTATGTCTATCGGCGTTGAATCAGGCGATCCTGATGTTTTTGACAAGATAAACAAAGGAGAAAAACTGGCTGATGTTGAAAAGGGGATTAAGCTTGCCCAGGCCGCAGGAATTCAAATTCATGGGTTCTTTATAATAGGTCTTGTTGGCAGCAGCTATGAAGCAGATAAGCGCAGTGTAGAATTTGCAAAACGCCTAGGCATTAGTGCATCATGGGGTATATTGGTGCCATACCCAGGCACGCCAGTCTGGGAGCAGGTAAAGGCAGACCCCAGCACAAGAATGCTTCGCGACTGGAAGGAAGGATTTCACATAGGTGCGCGGCCGAAGCCCGTTTTCGACACGCCTCAATACACTGCTGAAGAGCGCGTGAAGATGTACTATCTTGCAAATATGTCTACAATCAAGAAAAGAGATATACCCCGTGCCGCCAAGATGATTGTAAAAGGCCTGATTGCTGGTAAATAGGCTGATTTTATGTTTGAGTATTCAAGAAGAAATTTAGTGCTAATTTTGTTTGCATACCTGGTTGTTTCTTCCATCCTTTACATAAACCTCCCAATGGCAGAAGATGAAAGCAATATAATTTATGTGTCGCAAAAATGGAATGAAGGTCATATACCGTACAAAGATTATTCCGGCGATTCAAAAACACCGGGCATGTATTACTACACGGCCTTTTTGCTTAAATTCACAGATAGCATGCCAATTCTAAGGTCAAGCATATTTTTAGTAAACATTCTGGCAACAGTTTTTCTTTTCATGATTGCCAGTAATTTGTTTGACAAAAAGAAAGGACTTCTGTCTGCAATGCTGTTTCTTTTGCTGCTACTCATGCCAGGCATGAACGGCTATTTTTTTATCGTTGACAGGCTGTTTGTCATGTTCTCTCTTGCGGCAGTTTATTTTTTTGTGAAGCAGATAAAAAATAGAAGTATTGGCTATATTTTAGTGTCTGGATTAATGGCAGGCATTGCTTTGGTTTTCAAACAGCTTGCAGTAACGTTGCCTGCTTTATTCATAATTTTTTTTCTCTGTGTGGTGGTGAACGACGCAAAGCGTCCAAACGCTTTTCGGCAGAGAAAATTGGCAAAAACAACAGTTGACAGTTTCATATTGCTTATAGGCATAGCTATTCCTGTTCTGATTGTAGTTTTTCATTTTGCAGCCCTTGGCGGACTCAACTCAATGGCTTACTGGGTGGTAAAGGGCGTCACAAACCAGTTTGATGCTGAAAGCATAATAGTTCATCCTGAGACTATAACGTCGCTAAATCATATTTATCAATTCTCCGTTATGGCGCCTTTTTGGATATCCTCACTAATCGTATCATTGGCATTAGCGGTGAAAATATTAAGGAAAAAAGTTTCTCGAAATGAGTTTTTCCTGTTTTTGTGGCTTCTTTCAACAATGCATGTAATGGTATTACTTCTTGCATTTCAAGCCGGTCAGTTTGCTCCACTAGCCATAATGACAGGGTTGTTTTTTATTGATTACAGGAAAAAATTGGGCAGAACAAAAGCGCAAAAAACGCTTGTGTATGCACTCATCGTTTTTATGATAGGTTTGTCTGCGTCTGTAAATATTTACAGCGAATACAATCTGCAAACAACACGCAGGGCTTTTTACCAGCAGGAAATTGACGTGGCAAATTACATACAAAGCCACACTGCACAAGGAGAAAATATATATGTGTTTGGTTACAGGCCAAGTATTTTCTTGCTGTCCGACAGGGATCCGCCGGCAAATGCGCCAGTCCTGGGAAATTTCAATATTCAGGTAAAAAACACTTACGAGAATGCCACTATAACAGTCCTGGAAAATCAGAAAACAAACTATGTTATACATGAAACGCTAACAAAGCCGGAGGACGCGCCTGTCCTGTTCAGCTATATTCAGAAGAATTATGATATTGAAGCAACAATAGGCAGATTTGACGTCTACAGGCGTAAATAACATCTCGAAACCTTTGTTCTTTATTCCCCGAGGGATTTTTCTTACAAGAAAAAGGGCTCTAGCAGACAAAAATTCTTCCAACTATAATGCCCTTGTCTGAGAATTCTTTTTCCAGCCTGCATGTGTTTATGTTCTTCCAGGCCTGGCTGTCTTTGTGAATGTTTGGATAATATTCGGTGACAAGCATGACAGCGCCAGCCTGCTTTGCAAGCAGTGCCTGGTCTTTTCTGTCGTCATCCGCCCCTACAAAAAAATTGTCATTCTTCCACGTATAAAATGCGAGCGTCATTTCATTGGCATAAAGCGGCCTGTCTGAATAATTCTGGTTGTAATAATCTGCCATCTCATATGTTATCTTGTTTATGTCAGGATGCGTTCCATGAATAAGAAATTCCTGCACGTAAAAAATGTTGAGTGCTAATCCTGCAGCTATAAAAAGAATCAAAAACATTTTTGATCTTTCTGTTTTATGCATGAAAGCAAATAAGCCAGCTACTGCAAAGAGCAATACTGACATTACTGTTATTGCAGCAAGCGAGTAAAAATTCATCCAGAACCCGGGCTGCACGTTTGCCATCAAAGGCACGCTAAAATCCCACGCATTTGGTGAAAAAAACCCATGTATGGCCCTGTTTTGATAGTCAGGCACGCTGTGATCAATGTAAGGCGCATTTGTTATGTTCATTAAGAAAATTGCTGCAAAAAAAACAGCTGTGGAGAAGACCAGTAATTTTTTTTTCATGGTTGTAAATTTTATTCTGCTGATAAAATCTGCTGACAAGAGTGTCATAGCTGGTATTGATATCATAAGGTATTTTTCATATGTGCTTTCAGTGTCCAATGACCCAAGGAAAAAGCTGTACATGAAGAGGAAATAAAAAATATACAGAAGGAAAAACAGATTTTTTGAGTATTTCCAATTCTTGATAGAAGCTATGCTTAGAAGAATGAATAGTGGTGTGCCAAAAACAAACGTGACCATAATTGGGCGGAGGGTTGGCTTGAACCCCGTGTAACTGCCTGAATGTTCAATAGAATAAAGGAAAAGCTGCGGGTTGTTTATCAACAAGGCGCTTATGGGGAATATAGAAAAAACTGCCAGTCCAATTATGAACATCGGTACTGTAATTTTTATTGCGCGTACAAATCTTTGTGCAATGCTGCCCTTGTTAGCGCTGCTAACCGGTCTTGTAAGTATGTAAATAAAAATTATGGGTAGAATTAGAAAGCCAGCAAATTTAGCAAGCAGTGAAACTCCAAATGCAATGCCTGCAATTGCAAGGTATTTTTTTTCATTTTTTTCTTCGTACAGCAAGAATGCATATGTCATTAATGTCAGGAAGAATGTAAGTATTGCGCCATCTATGTCCACGACTAAAGACGCGAGAAGGTGCCAGTAGCTTATGGCCATTAAGGCTGTTGTTATTAGTGCAGTCCGCTGGCCATAGAATTTTCTTGTCATGAAATACAAAAGGGTTATTGTGGCCATCCCAAAAATTAAAGGAACGATTCTTAAGGCAGATGTCATAGAGACTGGATCTGTTGTATTGATTGTTGCTAGTTTGAAAAGCAATGGCACAAGCGGATTGTGCGGCCATAAAACAGGCGGTCCGGATTTAAGCGTAAACATAAGGCCTAAGTTTGTGAAATCATGATTTTGAGCAAACATTCCCCATTCTGATTCTTCAAAAAAGAGTACCGTGTTTATGCCGGAAAGCCGTATAACAAGAGCAAATAATAGTATTAGAGCCAAAAGAAGCTTGTAATTTTTAATTTTAAACGCCATCTTGTATATCTGACCGGCATGAATAAAAATTAAATGAATAATTCAACATTTGTCTTAATTTTACTATGAGTACCTCCGAAAGCAGGGTTAAAGCCAACTTACGACAAACTCTATTATAAATCTGTTTCCTCAATGAAAATGTTATGGGCAGTATTAAAAAAACAATAGCCGTTGGAATTATCACATATAACAGGCATGAAACGCTGAAAATTGTATTGGATGCTTTGCAAAAACAAACCAGGCGTGCAGAAGAAATTATAGTTGTCGATAACAGTACAAATTTCGAAACGCAAAAACTCCTGAAGAATTATACAAAGGTGAAATATTTCCATATAAAGAAGCGGATTTATCAGCCACAAGCGCGGAGGATAGTCTTGGAAAAATGTAATGCTGATATAATAGCATTTTTGGATGACGATGCCGTGCCAGAGCCGCAATGGCTGGCATCGCTACAAGATTCTTATAATGGTGGCAATGTGGTTGGTGTTACCGGTCCTGCTTTAAATTGTGTGGAACCCGGGAAACCAGCAGAAAAAATAATAAGGTCTGATAAGAATAGAAACTATTTTACGGCTTACGGAGATGTAAGGTCAGACTCTAGGCGATGGATTCCATCAAAACCGGTAAAGTGCACCATCATGCTTGGTGCAAACATGTCATTTCTTACAGAAGCTTTGAGAAATGTAGGTTTTGATGGCTTTTATGGAAAAGATGCAGCCTTTCGGGAGGAAACAGACCCTCAGGTTGCTTTGGTCAGGCAAGGCTTCACCTTTGTATACAACCCTAAGGCGATTGTATGGCACATGAAATATGCAAAGGGAGGAATTCGGTCTAACCCTCCTGAAAATTATTACTATTATTGTGGTGTAAATCACAGGCATTTCGCCGACAAATATTTTTCCCGCTGGCGCTCACGCCTGTCATGGATTTTTTGGTCCCAAAATCCGCCGTGTTTATGGTTGGCCTTGATGCTTGCAGTTTTCAAGAGGGACAAAAAAATACTGAAATGGCACAAAGGTTTGTGGAAAAAATAAAATAAACCTTTAATTTGACAGTTGCTGTGTAGTCAAATTAAAGGGTGGCGTAATTTCTACTTTTCGGCTTGAAAAATAATGATTTCCAGCAGCTGATGATGAAAAATTGCATAAAAAACCTGTGTTCACGAAAAGCTCTGACTAACCGTTTTTGTTGTTGTGTTTCAATTTTTGTTTCCTATGACTTCAGGCAAAATATTTTTGCAAGAATTTCGTCGCTGCAGCTGTAACCAAGCGGTGTTTTTGCTCCTGTTTTTCATGTTTGCACAACAAGTGTCAAACTTTTCAGCATGAGAACAATTGTTGACTTCGCAATGCTGCGAAGCTCCCGCTGCTCCATCTGGAGCAGCGGCAGAAGCAGCGCGCCTTTTGGCAGGCGTTGTTTGAGCTTTTCAAAACCTTCTTCAAAATGCGTTACATCACGCTTGTTGCCTTCGGCAACAGACGACATTATCGGCACTACAGGCTCTTTTGCATTTGTTGTCAAGCCAATTGTTATTTGAGGCTTGTCAGGCCTGTGATCTTTGCTGTGGCCATGCTTTGCAAGCGAACAATTGTTGCCGCTGAAAAAAGTGGATGTTGTATCGTTGTACGCTATGCTCAAGTCAGGATGATATATTTTCTTCACATGATCAAAAATTTCCGCATATATTTCCTCGTCGTTTTCTCCAAGAATTCCAAGAGCGCGATAAGAAGCCTGAAGCATGTTTTCCTTTTTGCTTGATGATTCAAGCATGCCATTCTGGCATGCTTGCTCAACTGCAAGCTCAGAAATCAGAATCCTTACAATTTCATCAAGAGGCGCGCCTTTTGTTTTATGTTTGCCAATAATTTCAGAAAGCTCAAGTTTCTTGTCAAAGCGCTGGAAAAGCTCCAAACCGCCTACCCGAAAAGCTTTTATAGAATTCTCTACATTATTTTCATAGTTCATTTCATCACCGAAATGAACTTGTATCTTTATATCAAAAATACTATTGTATTCTAAACAATATAGTTCCCTTTAATTTGACCACAAGTTCTTCTGTCAAATTAAAGATAAACAAGGTTTTCAACAGCAGCAGAAGAGCTTGCTTTACAGAAAAGCTATGAAATGCAGGGCAAAGATCCAAAAAAAGCAGACGAATTCAAGGATCATACGGGCAAAGGCAGGCAAGATTATGTCTGGGGACGTACGCTTACAGGCCTGCGCGTGCCTGAAGGCTGGGAAAATGGAAAAAAAGATACAGGCACAAACAAATATCCGAGAATATGTTTAATTGGCGCTGAAGAAAAAGGCTTGATACAAGTTCCAGAAGGCAGCGGAAAAGTCATAGTTGAATGTGATGATGTATTTGGAGTTGCCACAGAAGTTAGAGACGTGCCATTTCCGCACAAAGGCTATAATGCTCACTGGTACTTTAATCCAAGCCCGCGATTAGATGAAATATCAGGCCACTATGATGTTGCCGTCGACCGCGGTAGCTACTGGCATCACGGCGGGGACGCTATGTGCCTGTACGTCAATGCGAACTACGAGCGCTGGGATGCGGATTAGGACGACGGCTTCCGTCAGGTTCTGGGGTCCGTTCCAGAAATTGAAAAATTCAGGCT